>CAMEOL010000102.1 GCA_945929765.1 uncultured Gemella sp. | reverse complement strand
ATACCTAATATGCCAATATGTGAATTTGATCACATAGGTTCAACTGCATTTAGTAATTCTTATGGCGAAGAAATATTAGATATTTTAGTAGTTGTTAAAAACCTTCATGAAATCACTAGTTTCGATGAAAAAAGATTAAACAATATTGGGTATCACAGAGTTGAACACGGTGCTAAAGGAATTGTGAAGTATCGAAAAATAACTGATTTCACTAAGATGTCATTTAGTGTGCAACTATTTATCATCCAAAAAAACTCTGATATTTATTTCGACTTTGTTGATTTTAATAATTTATTAAAATCAAATAACAAATATTTGGAAAAGTATAATCAATTTAAATCTGATATATATAGTGACGATTTATTACTAAAAGATATAAGAAAAAAAAGAGATGTTTTTATTAAGAAAATTTTGAATGAGGTTAGAAAATGACAAATAATACTAAATTAGAACAACTAATTTCTACCAGTGAAATAAGATACAACGAACCACTAAAAAATTATTCGTATACAAAAACTGGGGGAAATAGTGATGTTTTAGTTATGTTAAAAAATAAAGAAGACTTACTTAAAACAATTAAATATAGTACAGATAAAAATATCCCTCTTACAATATTAGGAAATGGTTCTAATGTATTAATATCTGATAATGGAATAAGAGGAATTACCGTTATAACTTCGAATATGAATAATATTGAATTATTAGATAACAATATAGTTAAATGTGAAGCCGGAGCAACTCTAGAAGAATTAACAAAATTCCTTATTGATAATGAATTAACAAATCTTGAATTTGCTTGTGGTATTCCAGGAAGTATAGGTGGCGCCATCTTTATGAATGCT
This sequence comes from uncultured Gemella sp., assembly GCA_945929765.1. Classification (GTDB taxonomy): domain Bacteria; phylum Bacillota; class Bacilli; order Staphylococcales; family Gemellaceae; genus Gemelliphila. Next base: position 3,487 of record CAMEOL010000102.1, on the reverse strand, counting down.
GGAGCTTACGGTGGCGAAATAAAAGACGTTGTTAGAAAAGTAGAAACTATCGATAAAGATGGAAATATTAAACAATATACTAACGAAGAAATGTCCTTCTCTTATCGCCACTCTATTATTCAAGAAAATAATGAAATAATTATTGCTGCATACTTCCAATTAGAAAAAGGAAATAGAGATGCCATTGTTACTAAAGTAACAGAACTAAATAGACTAAGACAAGAAAAACAACCGTTAGAATACCCTTCTTGTGGGTCAGTATTTAAACGACCAGAAGGATATTTTGCTGGTAAATTAATTCAAGATGCTGGATTGCAAGGTCTGACTGTAGGTGGTGCTCAAGTATCAACAAAACATGCAGGTTTTATGGTCAACATTGACAATGCAACTTGTGATGACTACAAACAATTAATAAAAGTAGTTCAAAAAAGAGTATTTGAAGAAAGTAATGTAAAATTAGAACGTGAAGTAAAAATACTCGGAGAATAATAATACAAAAAAATACAGGATACGAGTTTATATCTCATTATCCTGTATTTTCTTAATTATGAATTTACATTTTCTAAAATATTATAAATATCTATCAATTTTAACTTATCTTTTTCTTCCTTATTGTAATCTCGAACAATCTCCCCTTGATTTAACACAATAAGTCTATTACCATATTTTAATGCATCTTGTATATTATGTGTAATCATTAGTGCTGTAATATTTTTTTCTGAGATTAGCTTATCTGTTAATTCCATTATCGTTTTTTGAGTTTTTGGATCTAATGCTGAAGTATGTTCGTCAAGAAGTAATAAATCAGGTGTTTTCATTGTTGCCATAAGTAAAGAGATAGCTTGCCTTTGCCCCCCAGACAACAAACCAATTTCAGAATCTAATCTACTTTCTAATCCTAATCCTAATGTAGCAAGTTGTTCTTTAAAAAATTCTTTATTTTCTTTTGTGATACCTGACGATAATGTCCTTTTTTGTCCTCTTCTATAAGCTAAAGCCATATTTTCAGCAACGGTCATACGTGGAGCTGTTCCTTGAGAAGGATTTTGAAATACTCTACTTATATATTTAGCCCTCTTATGCTCTGGATTTAACGTAACATTATTATTATTAATAGTTATTTTCCCACTATCTATAATAAAATTACCAGAAATAGCATTTAATAACGTTGATTTTCCTGCCCCATTACCACCTACTATTGTAATAAATTCACCTTCTTGTATATCTAAATCGATATTTCTCAATGCATGGTGTTCTCGATTACTTCCAGGGAAAAAAGTTTTATTTATTTTTTCTAATTTTATAAAAACCATTTTTATTACCTCCTGCTAAAAAATTTACCTTTGAACTGCGGCACAGTTAAAAATATAGCAATTATTATTGCAGAAACTAATTTGAAATCATCAGCTCCTATTATGTCTAATTGTAATACTCCAACAAGTAATAATCTATAAATTATCGCTCCAAAAATAGTATATATTAATCTTTCTAAAAATGTAGCTTCTCCAAAAACTACTTCTCCTATTATTATTGCTGCTAGAGCAATAACAATTACTCCTAAACCACTATTAACATCTGCATAACCATTATTTTGAGCAAGAACAGCACCAGCAATAGCACTAAGACCATTTGAGATCATTAATCCAATTATTGTCATTATGTTGGTAGAAATACCTAGAGAAGATGCCATATTAGGATTATCTCCTGTAACTATTAAACTTTGTCCTAATTCTGTTTTGAAAAATAGATACATTATAATAATTATTATTGCAGAGAACATTACCCCTGTAATAATAATATTGTAATTATCTGGTAAATTAATTTTTTCTAAGTACGAAAATATTGTTCCATTTTCTCCTAAATTAATATTTGGTTTCTTCATTATTCTTAAATTTATAGACAATAAACCTGTCATAGTTAGTATACCAGCCAGAAGGCTAGGAATTTTACATACTGTAATTAAAAATCCTGTTACACTCCCTGCAATCATCCCCGAAACCATCGCTAATATTATAGCTACAAAAGGATTAATACCATTTGTAATAGAGACTATTGCTACAGCTGCTCCTAATGGAAAACTACCTTCGGTTGTCATATCCGCAATGTTTAGTACTCTAAAACTTATAAATAACCCTAATGAAAGTATTCCCCACAATATTCCTTGGGCTATTGCTGAATTTATTATATCCATATTATTTCCTCCTATCCTACTTTCTCTGCTTTGTTTTTAATTTTTTCTGGAATATTTATTTTTAATTGTCGTGCTTTATCTTCATTCAGGTAAATTATTCCCTCATTAGCTATTACTATTTTTTTATTTTCTGTTTTTTCTCCGTTTAATACTGCTACTAATACTTTTGCTGTTTCCACTCCTATTTTATATTGATCTACTCCTATAGCTAAAAGTCCTCCGTCTTTAACCATAGAATCAGCAGAAGGAAATACGGGAATATTGTATTTATCTGTTACCTTTACTACCGTTGCCATAGCACTAGCTAAAGTATTGTCTATTGGAATATATATTGCATCCGTTGAAGAAGCAACACTTTCGACAACTTGTTGAATATCATTTGTATTCGATACTGATTTTATCGTTACTGTTAGTCCCATTCTCTCTGCTATTTCTTTCGCTTCATTAGCTTGTTTACTAGAATTGTCTTCACTAGCTGTATAAACAATACCTACATTTTTCATTGTTGGCAACACCTCTCTCATTAATTCTAATTGCTGATTTATCGGTGTTCTATCACTAACTCCTGTTATATTATTTCCTGGGTTATTTTCATCTTTAATGAGACCTGCTTCTACCGGATATGTTATCCCCCCCATTATTATCGGAATATCTTTAGTTTCATTTGCCAAAGCCAAAGTAGAAGGTGTAGTAATCCCAACAATAATATCATTATTATCTGAAACTAATTTTTTTGCCATTGTAACTAAATTACTTTGATCTCCCTGGGCATTTTGTAAATCGATCTTCAAATTTTTATTTAGTATATATCCTTGATTAGCTAATTCGTCCTCTAAACCTTTATAAATTGAATCTAATGCTGGATGACTCAACAGCTGTAACACTCCAACTTTTACATTATTTAAATCTTTTTCTTTGCTTTCTTCTTTATCAATAAAGAAACCTACTAACAATACAACAACTAATGCTACAGAAAATATTTTTCCTCGAATATTCATCTTTTTTCTCCTTAAAATTAATAAAAACCACCATTGTATCTTCTGGTGGTAAATTAAAAAACCACGCAGATATTATAAAATATCTACGCGGCTACTGTTTTATAATTTTCCACATAGATACAATTTTACAAACAAGTGTAAGGCTGTATCTATGCTTAAAATGAGCTAAGAAACAACCTGCATCTAGTGGCTTTGCCAACGAGTATTTAATTTTAACGTTATCACTTTATACAGTTTCATCCTCTTGCTCCTTATAAAAATTAATATTTCTTGCAGACAAGTATAACAAATTTTCTAT
>CAMEOL010000101.1 GCA_945929765.1 uncultured Gemella sp. | reverse complement strand
CCGCTGCTCTTGCATATCCTTTATTAGACTCTAATGAATATATTACTTCAATATAGTCTTCCATAGTAGGTGTAGTTTTTTTACTCATCTATTAACTCCTATTTAATTTCAAAAGGTCTTTTTTCTACTTCTGAACAAATAATTTCTATTTTTTCAGATAAGTTAGTATTTTCCAAATAATCTTTTATTAATTCTTTGCATACTATTTCTGCAAAATGACCAATATCTAAGATATTTATTCCCATTTCTAGCGCATCTACTGCTTCGTGATAGCCTACATCTCCTGTTAAATATATATCTACATCTTGTAAACTATATACAAAACTTCCTCCACTACCACCGAGTATTGCTATTCTTTGAATTTTTTTGTTATTTGCTTGTACTAACTTTACAAAGTCAAGATTAAATCGTTCTTTCACAAAAGTTACAAAATCGTCTATAGATTGCTCACAACTCAACTCTCCGATTCGTCCTAACCCTGTATTATCGTTACGACCATTGTCAACCATTATTTTTATATTTTTTAATTCTAATATTTTTGCCATATAATCATTTAATCCGTATTTTGCAGAATCAAGATTTGTATGTGCAGAAATTACCGCAATATCATTTTTTATAAGTTCTCTAATAATATTCCCTTTAAAATTATCGAAATTTATATTTTTTAATGGTTTAAAGATCAAAGGATGATGAGAAATTATTAAGTCAATATTTTTGTTTATAGCTTCATTAACAACATTTGTAGTAACATCTAGGCATACTAAAACTTTTTTTATTGATTTTGTCTTACTCCCTAACATTATACCTATGTTGTCCCAACTTTCAGCTAGACTTTCATCTGCTAATTTTTTTATTTCATTATAAACATTTTCTAAAATAATCATTTATGTACATCTCCTTATCCTAGTTATTATAACATAATTAGAATAAACTTTCATTACTTTGAACTAATGTAACATAAATATAATAATACCGTATGCTACTTATACTGAAATTACGCTCTACAAAAATTTTATAAGATCTTAAAATTTTTAGTACTATTAAAAATTCGGTTCAGATGATATACGTAAATTTGCATTATCCTGTTTTCACAGTATATAGTATTTGCTAAATAACTAAATAAAATAACTTTTATAATAGTTAAGAAAATTCAAATAGTATTAATTGAATTGTTTCGTATAAAATAAATAAATAACAAATTAAAATATCTTCTCCTTATGTATTAATAGTTTTACATTGTGTAGCTAGACTTTTTTTACTAATTATTATAAGATAGACATATTAGTAATTTAGTTGAGGTTTAATATGATTGAAATCGAAGGATATTTAAACAAAATTATATTTCATAATAAAGAAAACAACTATTACATTATGTCTGTCTTCCTTAATCAAGATTATGATTTTATTGATGGCGATTATTTATCTGTAGTTGGTCAATTCGATAGTGTTGATTTTAAAGAAGAAGAGTTGTATCTCTTTAGAGGTAATTTTGTTGAACACAAAAAATACGGAAAGCAATTAGCTGCTATTACGGCTGAAGTAATTATAAAAAAAGATAAAGATGCGATAATATCTTATTTATCTAGTAGCTCATTTAAAGGGATCGGGAAAAAGACCGCTGAACTTATCGTTGATAAATTAGGGATTGATTGTCTTGACAAAATATTTGAAGACAAAGAATCTCTATTCACTCTGAACGGTATTCCAAAAGCTAAAAAAGAAGTTATTTATCAAACTATTATTGCGAATAGACAGACTCAAGACATTCTTCTAAAACTTAACGAATATAATTTAAGCAATCAACTAATTTTAAAAATTTACAACACTTATAAATATAGAACTTTAGAAATAATAAAAAATAATCCCTATTCTATTATAAATGATATTAAAGGTGTTAGTTTTTCTACTATTGATAAAATAGCAGAAAAAATAGGTATTGAGGCCGATGATCAAAATAGAATTGCTGCTGCTTTTAACTACACTATAAACTATTTCTGCTATAGTAGTGGTAATACTTTTATGAAAAAACAACAATTATTATTCCAAACTTATAATGTTCTTATGAAGTCACGTTCTAAAAAATTAGAGAAAGAAACTATTTTAGATACCCTTGATTTTTGTCTTGATACCGGACAATTGGTGGAAATAAAAGACGATATTGCTCTCCCAGAAATCTATTATTCAGAATACTCTATTTTTAAAGATATAAAAGAAAGATTGCAAAACACTGATCAGAAACCTATTGATGAAGTTTTGTTCAACAAATATATTAAAGAAGTAGAAGAAGAACTTAATATTGATTATGATATATCTCAAGTTGCAGCTATAAAAAATTCTATTAATACTAATTTTTCTATCTTAACTGGTGGACCAGGGACTGGAAAAACAACAATTATTTTGGGAATAATAAAGATGTTCCAAAAATTAAACAATTTTAGTTATAATGATCTAATTGATGAAGAAAAAGATATTTTGACACTATGCGCTCCTACCGGGAAAGCTGCTAAAAGAATGTCAGAAAGCACTGGTTTTTATGCTTCTACAATACATAAAGCTATAGGTTGGACATCTGAAGATGAAAATATCCAAGAATTTGTAACTGAGAAAAAAATTAAATCTAAGCTAGTAATTATCGATGAAGCTAGTATGATCGATGTTTTTTTGATGAACAATTTGTTAAAAATTATTAATAAAGAAGCTAAAATAGTTATTGTTGGTGACAATGATCAATTACCGTCTATCGCTCCCGGAGATGTTTTAAACGATTTGATCAAATCAAATTTTATTTCTACAGTTAAATTAAATAAAATTTTTCGTCAAGCAGAAAATTCTAGTATAATTAATCTATCTCATGCTATTAAAAATAATATTAACATTGATATTCTAGAAAATTTTGTAGATAGAGAATTTTTAATTTCTAAAAAAACCGAAGTGATTAATAACGTTCTAATTATTTATAAAAAATTAATAGAAAATATTCCAAAAGAAAAAATACAAATTTTAGCTCCGATATATAAAACAGATTATGGAATTGATGCTATTAACAAAAAAATACAAGAAACATTTAACAATAACGATATTATCATTGAATACGGAGAATTAGTTTACAAAATAGATGATCGAGTTATGCAGCTAGTAAACAGACCTGAAGATAATATTTTCAACGGTGATATCGGAGTAATTTATGACATTTTTAAAGAAAATGATAAGTATAAAATTGTTGTTGATTTTGATGATAATTTTGTTACATACGAAAAACAAGAATTAAATCAACTGACCCTTTCGTATGCATGCTCTATTCACAAATCACAAGGTTCTGAATTTGATTATGTCATAATACCATTGGTCGATAGTTATAATTTTATGCTTAACAAAAATCTTGTATATACTGCTATAACTAGAACAAAAACTAAGTTATTTTTATGCGGGAATTACGATGTTTTTTATAATGCGATTAACGAGAATAATATTATTATACGAGAATCATTACTTAGAGATTTTTTTGTAGTAGAATCATCTCTAACAAAAAATTTTGAAAGTAATTCGAGTATTATAGATAATTTTGATGGTAAAGAAGAATATATATTAACGCCACAAAATATTAACTTTATTGACCCATTAATCGGTATGGATGAGATTACTCCATTTGATTTCATAGAGTAACAACTATAATAAAAATAAAAAATATTCAAATGAGTAATAAGTTTATGGTATAATATTAGTATTAACTTTTAGTAAGGATTACATATATGACAGAAAATAAAGAAAAAAATGAAAATAATTTAAAGAGAAACAGCATTTTCTCCAAAATAAAAAATTCATTCGATAAATATACAAACGAAACTGACGAGCAGAAAGTTTCAAAAGAAATAAGTAAAAACAAGAAGAATTTAAATACAACAAAAGCTGAATTAGAAAATTTTGATATTTTAGAACGTCAATTAAAAGAAAAATTTGAAAATGAAATTTTAAAATTAAAAAATAGTCGAGAATTAGCTTTATTACGAGTTCAAGAATTAGAAGATAAACAACAGCTTTTAATACAAAAAGAAAAAGAAATTTCAGATATTAAAAACAGAAAAATAAATACTGATACACCTATTATTAACAGCGATAATAAACAGACTTTTTCTAATGAAATTATATCTACTACTATAGATAAAAATGAAGAAAAAACAGATATTGTATCAAAAGAATTGTTACACGATAACATAACAGATACTGTAGAATCTAAAGAAAATAGTATCTCTCAAAATAATAATTATACTAATTCTAATAACGAAATTAAAAACAATCAAGAAATGGAATCAGATGCTAATAAACCTGAAAAAACCTC
>CAMEOL010000100.1 GCA_945929765.1 uncultured Gemella sp. | reverse complement strand
GAGTTATATAATGAATTTTGATTTAATGATATCGGTTTTTGAAAAAAAGAATTCTGCAGAAATAGAAAAAATAATAGCAGAAAACAAAGAGATAATTTTATTCTTAGGTAGAAAAACTTGTCCGTATTGTAATATATTTTTACCTAAGTTATATAATGTTGTCACAAGTTTAGAAAAGAACATTTATTTTGTTGATAGTAGTAACAACGAAGATGAATTTTTAACAGAATTTAGAGAAAAATATGGAATAAAAACAGTTCCTGCTCTATTAGTAGCAAGAGAAAAAGACGTGAAAGTAGTTTGTGATTCTTCGCTTTCAGAAGAAGCAATAAAACAATTTATTGTATAATTTAAATACTAGTTTGGATATAAATTCGAACTAGTATTTTTTTATTTTTAAATTAATAAAAAATAATTTCCCAAAATTGAAGAAATTTTGTTTTAATAGTGGAAAAAAGTGGGGAAATGTGGTAAATTATATATGTAAGGTGGTGAGCAGTGTGTTTATTGGTCAATATAACAATAAAATGGATTCAAAAGGGCGTATAAGTATACCCGTTAAATTTAGAGAAGAATTAGGAATGAAATTTATTGTAACAAGAGGATTAGACTCTTGTTTATTTGGCTATTCTCTAACAGAATGGCAAAAAATAGAGAGCAAAATAAAATCACTGCCAGTAACGAGTAAAAATGCTCGAGCCTTTCAACGTTTTTTCTTCTCTGGAGCTACAGAAGTAGAAATAGATAAGCAGGGAAGAATAAATATTCCAAAAGCACTAATAGATCATGCTTACCTAGATAAAGAATGTGTTGTCAATGGAGTATCGAATAGAATAGAAATTTGGGATGAAGATAAATGGCAAACTCAATTAGCAGATTGTGAAGAATCTTTTGAGGAAATAGCAGAAGAATTAGGTAATTTTGATTTTTAGTGAGGGATAATAAATGTTTAAACATTATAGTGTATTATTAAATGAAGCTGTTGAAGGCTTAAATATAAAAGAAGATGGAATTTATGTAGACTGCACCTTAGGTGGAGCAGGACATAGTTTAGAAATATTAAAAAAATTAACAACAGGCAAGTTATATGCATTCGATCAGGATAGCTTGGCTATAAATAATGCAAAAATAAAACTAAAAGATTATGAAGATAAAGTTGTATTTATTAAATCAAACTTCGAGAACTTAAAAAAAGAATTAGAATTATTAGGTATATCAAAAGTAGATGGTGTACTTTATGATTTAGGAGTATCATCACCACAATTAGATACGCCAGAGCGAGGATTTAGTTATAATTTTGATACTAGATTAGATATGAGAATGGACACAGATGCCGAATTTAGTGCTTATGAAGTAGTAAATAACTATGATTATCATGATTTGGTTAAAATATTTTATCGTTATGGAGAAGAAAAGTTTTCGAAACAAATTGCTAGAAATATAGAGAAGGAAAGACAAGAAAAACCTATAGAAACTACTTTCGAATTAGTCGAAATAATAAAAAATTCTATACCTGCAGCAGCGAGAAGAAAGGGCGGACATCCTGCAAAAAGAACTTTTCAAGCTATCAGAATAGCGGTGAATAATGAATTAGGTGTTTTTGAAAATTCATTAGAGCAAGCAATAGATATAGTAAAGCCAGGGGGGAGAATATCGGTAATCACATTTCATTCATTAGAAGACAGATTGTGCAAGCAAATATTTAATTCTTATGCTAAAGAAAAAGATATACCTAGAAATTTACCTGTATTACCAGTAGAATATCAAGCAAAATTGAAAAATATAACAAGAAAACCTATTGTAGCAAGTGAATTAGAATTAGAAGAAAATAATAGATCTCGTAGTGCTAAGTTACGTATTGCAGAAATACAAAAATAAATTAGTAGAAAGGAAAAAAACGTGGCAACATTAAAAGTTTATAGTAGAGAATATGGTATAAAAAAAATTGAAGAAAAAGTAACTTTAACTACACCAGAAAAAGTAGCTTATATCGCATTTCCTATAGCAGTAGTAATGTCTATATACATGATGTTAGGATATAGTTCAGATATATATTCACTAAAAAATAAAGAAGTAGTAAATAGCGAAACTATTAGAAAAATGCAGAGTAATAATGAAGAACAAAGAGTAGTAATAAATGATTTATCTTCATACGAGAGAATAAAAGAAATAGCAGAGTTACTTGGAATGGATTCACAAAAAGATAATGTAAAGGTAGTGAGATAATTGAGAAAATTAATTAGATTTTTCACTCTAAGATTTTTGGAAGATCCTCAAAGTATTAGAAAAAAAGATTATATATCACGAAAAAGAACAAAAATGATATTTACAATTCTTTTTGTTTTTTTCTTTATATGGGTAGTTATTTTTAATATAGGACAAATGACTATTTTAGGTACTATAAGAGGGGAAAACTTAAGTGAATTAGCAGAAAAAAAATATAAGATAGATGCGGTATTAGAGCCAAATAGGGGAAAGATATATGATAGAAATGGTAGCATCTTAGCAGATAATATAGAATCATATAAACTAATTGCTGTTGTTTCAGAAAAAGCTTCTGAAGGACTGTCAGATACAGTTCCACAAAAACATGTTGTAGATAAAAATAAAACAGCAGAAGAATTATCAAAATATATCAATATGTCAAAGGACGAGATATATAAAATACTTGATAATAATAGTGCATATCAAGTAGAATTTGGAAGTTACGGTAAAGATATAAGTGTTGAGGTGAAAAAGAAGATCGAGGCATTGCATCTTCCAGGTATTCAATTTGAAACGACAACTAAAAGGTATTATCCAAATGGTTCGTTGTTAGGTAACTTTTTAGGATTTGCACAGTCATCGGGAGATGACAATTTAGTAGTAGGTAGATTAGGTATAGAAAAAGTATTTGATTACTATTTAAGAGGCCGAAATGGTCGTGTAATATATGCAAAAGATGCGTGGGGTCAAGTCGTTTCTAATGTTCCTACAACAGAAATAGAACCAGTAGATGGAGCTGATATTTATTTAACTATAGATAAAAATATTCAGGGTTATATTGACAATAGCTTAAAAGATATTCAAGACAAATATGACCCAGAAAATGCATTTGCAATTGCAATTAGTGCAAAGACTGGAGAAATATTAGGTATAGGACAGACTCCCGCATTTAATCCTAATACAAAGGAGAATATAGACCAAGCTTGGACAAATGCAATATATAATTCTGCGATTGAGCCGGGTTCTACAATGAAAACTTTTACTTTGGCTATTATGATGGAGAATGGATTATTTGACCCTAACAAAACTTATAGATCGGGTAGTTACAAAATAGGAGATACAATAATTCGTGACTACAATAAAGTTGGTTGGGGATATATAAATTATAGATATGGATTCCAGGAATCATCAAATACTCTTATGCTTACAATGTTGAATGAATTGGTAACAGATAAATTAAAGTCGGGACTAGAAAAATTTGGTTTTGGAAAGATAACTAATTCATTGTATGAAAATGAAGCGCGAGGAGAACTAGTATTTGGAAATAAATTATCAGCTGCAACGACGGTATTTGGTCAAGGTAGTACAGTTACGCCGATACAGATGATTCAAGCTGAAACTGCGATAATTAATGATGGAAATATGTTAAAACCTTATTTCTTACAAAAAATTCACGATAATCAAAGCGGAGAAGATGTAAATACTGGATCGAAAGAAGTTGTAGGTAATCCAATTTCAAAAGAAACTTCAGAAAAAATGCGTGAAGAACTTTATGGAGTTGTTAATGGACAATGGGCTAACGCTGGAAGAAATTATCAAATAGAAGGATATAGTGTATCAGGAAAAACAGGAACAGGGCAAGTTGTAGATCCAGAGAAAGGTACATATTATAGTAGCCCATATAAAGTTTTACATTCATTTATTGGATATGCACCTAGTGACAATCCAGAAATTATACTTTATACTGCTATAAAACTTCCAAAAAAAAATGAAAAAGAAAATTATGCAAATGCCACAAAAGAATTGTTTAATCCTATAATGGCTAATACTTTAGATTATTTAAATATTAGTAAAGAGAAAGATGAATCGATAAATGAAAAATTTGAGTTGTTAAATTATGAAAATCAAGAAATAAATACAGCTATAAAAAATTTATCAATAAAAAATAAAAATATATATTTAATAGGGCAAGGAAAAACATTATTGAAACAATATCCTGCAGCAGGGAATACAATTACAACAAGCGACAAGGTGTTTTTTGTGACAGGTACAGATGCAATAATATTGCCGAACTTCAAAGGATGGTCAAAAGCAGATATATTAAAATATGCTGAATTATCTGGATTAGTAATTACGATAGAAGGTAACGGATATGTACAAAGTCAG
>CAMEOL010000099.1 GCA_945929765.1 uncultured Gemella sp. | reverse complement strand
TAAATAATTTCATTTTTGGTCAAGCTGCAGCTATTTTAAAGTCTGATTTATATATAATTATTTGTGTTTCTATTTTAATATTATTAGTAGTTATAGTTTATTGGCATAAATTCAAAGTAGTAATATTTGATGAAACTTTTGCGAATGTTATTTTTGGAAAGAAAAAAACAAATTATTACAATAAAATTTTATCATTTTTATTAATTGTTGCAATAATAGTAGGTCTAGAGATGGTTGGAGTAATACTTATAAGTACATTACTAATTGTTCCTGCGATTTCAGCTCGTCAGTGGACTAATAATTTATTAACACTAGTAATTTTATCTGGATTTTTTGGTGGAATTTGTGGCTTATTTGGTACAGTAATAAGTTCAAGCGACTTAAACTTGCCTACAGGACCTGTAATTGTCTTACTTTTAAGTATAGTATTTATAGTTAGCATTCTTTTTTCTCCTAAGAGAGGAATGTTAAAAAGTTATTTATATAAACGAAAAAGAAAAAAAGAAATTGTTAAAAAATTGATGGAAGGAGAGTATAGTTAATGAATATAGAAATATTATTAGTATGTATTGCTATATGTTTTTGTTGTACTTTGCCTGGTAATTTTTTGATTTTACGAGGAGCTAGTATGCTGACAGATGCGGTGTCCCATACTGTACTTTTAGGTATTGTAATTGGTTATTTTATAGCTAATGATTTATCTTCTCCGTTGTTATTAGTTTTTGCAATTTTGATGGGGATAGTTACTGTGTGGGTTGTCGAGCTTTTATCATCAACAAAATTGTTAAATAAAGATACTTCGATAGGAGTGACTTTTCCATTTTTCTTTAGTTTAGCTGTAATATTAATATCAAAATTTGCCAAAAATACTCATTTAGATGTTGAGCATATAATTTTTGGAGAGTTGGCATTAGTTCCTTTTGATAGATTCGAAACGGTTAACTATGATTTTGGTCCTAAGGCACTAATTTATGCTCTAATAATTTTTTGTATAAATCTAATTATAATAATGCTTTTTTATAGAGAATTAAAAATATCAAGTTTCGATAACGATTATGCAGTTTCTATAGGTATTCCGGTAGTTTTTATCAATTATTTGTTGATGACGATAGTTTCGATAACAACAGTAGTATCGTTTCGTTCAGTGGGGGTAGTTTTAGTAATTGCGTTTATAGTCGGTCCTCCCATGACAGCAAGACTTTTGACTAATAAATTAAGTTTTATGATTTTCCTTAGTGCAATTATTGGCTGTATTGATATTATAATCGGTTATTTTTTTGCCGTATTATTTGATGTTTCTATAGCAGGGATGCAAGCTACTGTTATCGGAATTGTTTTCTTATTAGTTTTGTTTGTAAAAAAATGACTAATCTCGTAATAAAAAAACCTACCTTACAAAAAATGTAAGGTAGAAATAAGGGAGTAAATATGAAAAGTCTTTATTATAAGCTAGGGATACTTATAATAAAAGAACATTTGAAGTAAATTATTACTTCAATAATATTATAACATAACTTTAAAAAAATACAAGTGTTAAATACAATTTTTTTATTATTTTTTTCTAGAAAACGTTATTACAACATATAAGGTTACAAATATTGTGTTATTTGTATAATAATTAAAGTAAATACAAAAAAATATAAAAAGCATTATAATGTTAAATTTTTTATTTTTTTAGGATGATAAGAAAATAGGTTATTTTAAATATTGTATGTACAAGTTTCTAGGTAATAAATGGAAATAGTGATTTAAATTTAATAATATTTATGAAATTTATAGAAAAATTGTTTTGTAATAAAAGATATAAGGGCTAATTAATAAACAAAATTATTAATCTTCTCGTTAATTATTACGCTCTATGTTAAATCCGGTTTTTAAAATAGAAACATTCTTACTCAACGCTAGCTGAGATATAAGAATGTTAAACTGTATTTTGAACAATCGTATTTATTGATACATCCAATATTATTAATAAAAAAGTGGATCTAATAGAACAACTTTTGGCTCTATAGCAAATACGGTTGTTAAAACACAAAAATCCTTACTAGACGGTTAGCCAGTGCATAAGAATGTTACACTTTATGTTTAACAACTGCATTTATTATATAGCCCAACTTTTTAGATAAAGTATGTTTTAATTAGATCCGAATTATTTTTTAAAGGAATAATTTTATTTTTTCTTATTATATATTATTTTACTTCGTATTTTGCTCTTATAATAGCAGCAACTTGTTCACAATATAAATTAGTTAATTCATCGCTACTAGCTTCTACCATAACACGAACTAAATTTTCTGTTCCTGATGCACGTAATAAAATTCTTCCTGCATTACCAAGTGTATCTTCTACTTTTTTGCATTCTGCTAGAACTTCTTCGTCAGCCATAGCAACTTGTTTATCAGCTACTTTAATATTTACTAATTTTTGGGGATATATAGTAACTTGATCAGCAAGTTCTTTTAATGTAACATTTTTTTCTTTGATAATAGAAGCTAATTTTACCGCCGCTAATATTCCATCGCCGGTTGTTGCGTTATCCATCAAAATAACGTGTCCTGACTGTTCTCCTCCGACCGAATAATTATTTTTTCTCATTTCTTCGACAACATAGCGATCTCCAACAGCTGTTTTTACAGATTGCATTCCATGTTCTTCGATTGAACGGTAGAAACCTATGTTACTCATCACTGTAGAAACAACCATATTGTCTTTAAGTTTGCCTTCTTCTTTTAATTTTTGAGCTAGGATAAACATAATTTTATCGCCGTCAACGACTGTTCCTTCGTTATCAACAGCTAACATTCTATCTCCGTCACCATCGAAAGCGAACCCTAAATCAACAGAATTTTCTTTAACGTAATTTGCAAGGGTAGATAGTTTTGTTGATCCTACATTATCGTTAATGTTAATACCATTAGGTTGGCAACCTATAGTTTCTATATCAGCTTCTAAGTCTCCAAAAACAAAAGGTGCTACATTAGTAGTTGCCCCGTTAGCACAGTCAAGTGCTATTTTAAGACCTTCTAAATTAGTATCAATCGTTGATTTAATGTGCTGTACATATTTTTGTGATAATTCATAAGCATCGTGTGTAGTTCCTAATTTATCGTAAGACACACTTTCAATATTATCGTTGTCTATGTAATTTTCTATAACTAATTCTTCTTCGTCTGTTAGTTTGAATCCGTCTGAACCGAATATTTTTATTCCGTTATCTTGGTAAGGATTGTGAGATGCAGATATCATTATTCCGCTATCAGTATCTAGACTATTAGTTAAGAATGCAATGGCTGGTGTCGGTATAACTCCTGCTAAAAGGACATTGACTCCTACACTAGTTAATCCAGAAACAATAGAACTTTCAATCATATCGCAAGAAATACGAGTATCTCTTCCGATAATAACTTTTGGATTTTCAGTCTTTTGTTTTAATAATGTACCTAAGGCTTTACCTACTTTAAAACTTAAATCAGCTGTAAGTGTTTCTCCGGCAACTCCTCTAATACCATCTGTTCCGAAATATTTTCTCATTATATATTCTCCTTGATTTGACCAATATTATTAGTGTCATTGAAGTTATTTAAAAGCGTAATATAATACGCTGACTAAAAATAACCCCTAGTAGTTTGTTTAAGTAGATCATCTACTTATATAGTTTTGGGATTTTTTAGTTTAGCCCAATATATATCTAAAATATAGTACTACAAGAACGTTATTAAGTCAAGTTTTATAAATATTCACTATTTTTCTCCTAAGTTATATTATAGTGTCTATAATTTGTTGCATATAATAAATGATTTACATCAAATACGATTGTTAAAGTAAAAACATTTTTACTTAACGGCTAACCGGTGCATAAGAATGTTATACGTTATGTTTAACAACTGTATGTATTATACAGACATAATAAAAAATGTGAAATATGATACTAGTATAACCATTACTGTGAACATCAATAACATATTATAAAAAATAATTGTTGTTGAATTAGTGAGCTACAGTATATAGTTTAGTATATATTTCACGATTTTTTATTTAAATGCTATTTTTATTCGCAACTATTTTTCGTTATATTTTTCTATGTCTTTTAATATAGGCTCTATTTGATTTTCACGTTTAAAGTATCCTGATTTTTTCTTTACAATAGAACTTAGTGCAATCATGTGAGCTGTTATAGGTGCAACTAAAAATAGAAATACTATTGCTAATATAAGTTTATATTCTAGAACGTCCAGATATCTATAGAAATAGATAAATCCTGCTATTAGAACTAATTCTACAGCAAAAGAACCTGTTACCCCAGCTGCATGAAGTTTTGTAAGTTCGTCCGGAAGTCTTATGAAACCTAACATCGTACTTATCATAGCTAAAATTCTCATAGTAACCATAAGAGGGAAGAATGATCG
>CAMEOL010000098.1 GCA_945929765.1 uncultured Gemella sp. | reverse complement strand
AGCTTGATCTGCATGTGTTGCAGAATCATCTTTTACAGTTTTTACTTCTCCTGACGATTCTTTATTGTCTTCTCTATTTCTATAATCTTGTTTTGTAAACAGTTTTGTTTCGCTAGAATCATCTTCACGACCAGGCGTATTTAAATTGAATTTTAAAATTAAAAATCTAAAGACAAAGAAGTAAATAACTGAGAATATCAATCCTATAAATATTTGAACAAACATTTGTCCTGAATGATTAGAAAACATAGGCAGCCAATTTAAAGCTAAGAAATCAATAAGCCCACTTCCAAAATTACCTACAACTCCAAAAGAATACATTATACTCGACATAAGCGCACCTAAAACAGCATGAGTTGCAAATAACATAGGCGCTGCAAATAAAAATGTAAATTCTATAGGTTCTGTTATTCCCGTTAAGAAGCCTGTTAAAGCTGCCGGTATCAATAATCCCGCTACTACTTTTTTCTTCTTATCTTTAGCTGTAACATACATAGCTAAAGCTGCTGCTGGCAACCCAAAAACTTTCGAATTACCGTGAAGTGAGAATCCTCCTTGAGGGAATATTTCTTTTAATGATGATGTACTATTAGCAAACTCTTGAATATGCGTTGCCCAATAAGCTGTAATCCCTGTTTCTACTGCAGCTGGTCCAAACATAAAAGGTCCATAAATAAAATGATGTAGTCCTGTAGGTATTAACAATCTTTCTAATAATGTATACATGAATACCCCAATCATACCAGAAACTTTTAAAAATCCTTGTAATGCTGCAATACCCAATTGTACCTTAGGCCAAAGTAATGCTGTTATAAAAGCTGCTGGTATCATTAATAAGAATCCTACAATAATTACAAAAGATGTACCTTGAAATATTCCTAGTAGTTCTGGTAATTTTTTATCAAAATACTTATTATGAATCCAAACCGAGATAGAAGCTATAATAATTGAACCAATTATAGAAGTATCTAATGTAGTTACTCCTGCTATTTTAGTTAATCCCGTCGGTAATTTCCCTTCTAGCGGTATTTCTATACCAAAAATTGCAAATTGAGTTAAAAATGCATTTATAAAATAATTAAAAGTCATATAAATAACAAATGCTTCTAATGCTGCACGTCCATTTGCTTTTTTGGCTAAACCTATTGGTATTCCTAATGCGAATACTACAGGCATTTGGTTAAATATTGTCCATCCTCCTTGCTCTACTACGAACCAAAACTTATACCACAAAGTACCTTCCATTGCGATATTTCCGACTAAATCCGGATTTTTAAAAATTGATGTTAATCCAACTACTAAACCTGCAAAAGCAAACAAAATAGATGGCATTAACATAGCTCCACCAAAACGCTGTAATTTTTGTAACATATTTTTTCTCCTTTTATTTTATTTGTATTGTTACTTCTAAACCGTAATGATCAGAAACGATATCTTTATTTATACCATTAAAAATAACGTTACTTTCTTCTACCAAAATTTCTTTATTTGTAAATATATAATCTAATCTTTTTTCTGAAAAAGAATTTTTCCAACCATCAATATTTTTTTCAACAGTTACGCCACTATCTTTTTTTCGGGCCATATTATATGTATCTTTTAACCCTAAATTTAAAATGTTATTATAATCTTGTTCATTATTAATTGCATCTGTATTAAAATCTCCTAAGAAAAATTTTAAATTATTTTCTGAGGTTCTATTTATAATATTTTTTATATTTTCTAGTTGATTCTCTTTTTTACTATTAGGTAAATTAATGTGACAACTATAAAATTCTATATTTTCCCCAAGATATTCTATAGTAACACCTATTATTTTTCGTGATTCTATAGAAAATATTGTTGTAGTTTCTGTACAATAAAATGAATCTATTTTTTTTAGCGGATATTTACTCAAAATAGCTATTCCTTCATCATATCGACCATACCCTATGTGTGAATTACTCCATGTATAATAATAACTTTGATCTGTATACTTCTTCAAATATTCTATCAAAACTAAAAGATAATTATCTTTCTTTATATCTCCATGAACTTTTTTTGAAAATATAGATTGGTTAACTTCTTGAAACGCAATTAAATCATAATCTTTTTCCGCTATAGTTCTTGCTAATATATTTATTTTTTCTAATTGATCATTCTCGAGCCATGCATGTGTGTTTAAAGTTAATAATTTCATCCAAGCTCCTTTCTACACTTTGTTATCAACTAGGATAAATATTTCCTAGCTGATAACTATTATATTTAATTTTTAGTTTTCCAAATTTCTTCTTCGTATTGTGATATTGTTCTATCTGATGAGAAGAATCCTGCTTTGGCTATATTATTAATAACTTTTTCATACCACAAATCTTGATTTTCATAGTCCAATAACATTTTTTCTTTAATTATTATATATTCCTCAAAATCTATTAGTGTCATAAACCAATCTTTTACAATCAATTCATTATGTAATCTTGATAATCTATCTCTATTCCCTAAAGATACTAATTTATCTGAAATTATAAAATCAACTATCTCTCTTATATTTTCTTTATTATAGTAATCTCTTGATTTATAGCCTGATGTCTCGTATAAATTAATTATATAATCACTGTCTTTCCCGAAAGTATAAATATTATTTTCTCCTGCTAATTCAGCAATTTCTACATTTGCTCCATCCATAGTACCTAATGTTAACGCACCATTAAGCATGAACTTCATATTACCTGTTCCACTAGCTTCTTTAGATGCTAATGAAATTTGCTCACTTATATCAGTAGCAGGTATTAATTTTTCTGCAACCGTAACATTATAATTTTCTACTAAAAATACATTTAGATATTTATTTACATCTGGATCATTATTAATTAGTTCTGATAAACATAGTATTAAATGGATAATATCTTGAGCAATTGTGTATGCTGGTGCTGCCTTACCTCCAAATATTATTGTAACTTTTCTCGGAGGAATATTCCCTTTCTTTATCTCTAAATATTTATAAATAACATACAATGCATTCATTTGTTGACGTTTATATTCATGGAATCTCTTTATTTGTGTGTCTATAATACTATTTTCATCCAACTCTATATTTTTATTATCTCTTAAATATTTCTTTAAAGCTAACTTATTACTAAATTTTATAGAACGTAATTTTTCATAAACTTCCTTATTAGAAACATATTTTAAAAGATTTTCTAATTTAGTTGCATCTTCTAAATATTCTTCCCCTATTAATTCTTTTATATATTTCGCTAATTCTTGATTAGAAAATTCTAACCATCGACGGAATGTTATACCATTTGTTTTATTATTAAATTTATTAGGGTATAAATCATAAAAATGCTTAAGTTCACTATTTTTTAAGATTTCTGTATGTAATCTAGCTACACCATTAACGCTATTCGAGAAGTGAATATCCATATGTGCCATATGCACTCTATTATCTTTATCTATAATTTGAACAGACTCAGAGTCATATTTAGATCTTACTAATAAATCTAATTTTTTTATAATTGTTACTATTTCTGGAACTGTTTCTTCTAAATAATCTAACGGCCATTTTTCTAAAGCTTCTGCCAATATTGTATGGTTTGTATAACCTGTCATATTTGTTACAATTTCTATGGCTTTTTCAAATGTAATATTATGTTTTGTAGTTAATAATCTGATTAACTCCGGTATTACCATACTAGGATGAGTATCATTAATTTGAACATAAGCATATTCAGCTAAATCTAACAAATTGCTTCCTTTCTCTATCGCTTCATCAATTATTAGCTGGGCTGCATTAGAGACCATAAAGTATTGTTGATAAATTCTTAATAAATGTCCTGAGCGGTCACTATCATCAGGATATAAGAATAGTGTAAGATTTTTTTCTATTTCTGTTTTGTCAAAAGATATACCGTTTTCTATTAAATTATAATCTAAAGACTCCAAATCAAATAAATTTAATGTATTTTTAGTATTTTTGTTATATCCTAATACATCTATTTTTTTTAGTTTTGAAATCAGTGTGAACTTCTTGAATTCTACTTTATAACTAATATCTGTATCATTTAGCCAACTATTTTCATTAATCCAAAAGTTAGGCTCTGCTTCTTGTTCATTTTTACGAAAAACTTGCTTGAATAATCCACAATGATAGTTTAGACCTACACCTTCCCCATTAATTCCTAATGAAGATATTGAATCTATAAAACATGACGCTAAACGTCCAAGTCCTCCATTCCCTAATGAAGGTTCTAATTCAACATCCTCTACTTCACTTATATTTTTTCCAACACTGTCTAATAATTGTTTTACTTCGTCATATACCCCTAAGTTAATTAAATTGTTAGACAATAATTTCCCTATTAAAAATTCTGCTGAAATATAGTATATTTTCTTTTTAGATTTATTTTCTTCTTTTTTTACTGATTCGTCTTTTACAAATTTTAGTAAATGCACATATATTTCTT
>CAMEOL010000097.1 GCA_945929765.1 uncultured Gemella sp. | reverse complement strand
TTATACAGCAGATCCAAAACTAGTAAAAGATGCAACAAAATATGATGATTTAAAACATATGGATGTAATAAGTCAGGGTCTAGGAGTAATGGATGCAACTGCAATTACATTCTGCATGGATAACAATTTACCATTAGTAGTATTCTCTATTGACGAAGAAGACAATATAGTTAAAGTTATTAATGGAGAAACTATAGGTACCACAATAAGTAATTAATAAAATTTTTAGGGGGATTCAGTAATGCCTGAACAAATTATTTTAAGTTTAGAAGAAAAAATGACAAAAGCAATTGCTAGTTTAAGAAGAGAACTAGCATCTATAAGAGCAGGAAAAGCAAGTGCTTCTGTTTTGGATAGATTAACAGTTGAGTATTATGGGGTGCCTACACCTGTAAATCAAGTTGCAGGAATTTCAGTACCAGAACCGAAAATGTTGGTAATTTCTCCTTATGAAAAAAGTCTTTTAAAAGAAATAGAAAAAGCTATTCAAGCCTCAGACTTAGGGTTAAATCCAGCAAACGATGGTAATGTAATTCGTATAGTATTTCCAGCGTTAACAGAAGAACGCCGAAAAGAATTAGCTAAACAAGTAGGAAAAGAATCAGAAAATTCAAAAGTAGCAGTTAGAAACGTTAGACGTGATGCTATGGATACTATGAAAAAATTAGAGAAATCTTCGGCGATAACAGAAGATGATTTAAAAGGATATTCTGACGATATTCAGAAAACTACAGATAAATTTATAGCAGAAATAGATAAAATTACGAAAGAAAAACAAGATGAATTAATGAGTGTATAATTTATGGAAATGCTAGAAATTATAGAAAAAATTAATCATCTTAATGCAATAAAAAAAGAACGTGAATTAACAGAAGAAGAATTATCTGAGTTGAAAAAGTATCGTTCAATGTATCTTGAAAATTTCAAAGGTAATCTTCGAAACATATTAAATAATACGAAAGTAATAGATGAAGAAGGTAATGATATAACACCTTCAAAGAAAGGAAATAATTAATGAGTACAGGAATAGTAATATTAATTGCAACACTTTGCTTACTAGCAGGAGCGGTTGCAGGATTCTTTATAGCACGTAAAAACTTTATGAACTATATGGAGAAAAATCCTCAATTAAACGAAGAAGTGTTAATGAGTATGATGTCTCAAATGGGACAAAAACCATCTAAGAAAAAAATGAACCAAATGATGAGTAATATGCAAAAAGCACAAAAACAGGCTGTTAAAGCTAAAAAATAGAACTTAGTTTATGGGGTAACCCAAAAGAAAGGTAATTTATAAACAATCTTATTAGTTGCTTCTTAATTATCTATTCTTTTAGGTTATCCTTTTATTTTATAATTTTAGGAGGTAAAAATGGAAACAAAAGAAATAATTTATAGTTCTAATTCAACAGAAAGAATTGATAAATTTCTTATGGGACAATTAGTAGACGTTTCTCGAACAAATATTCAAAATCTTATTAGTGAAAATTATGTTACAGTAAATAATCTTAGTGTTAAAAGTAATTATAAATTAAAAAATGGAGATGTAATTATTATAAAACATAAAGAACCGGAAGAATTGAATGTTGTAAAGCAAGATATTCCGTTAAATATTGTTTATGAGGATAATGATTTACTAATTGTCAATAAAGAAAAAGGAATGGTTGTCCATCCATCTGTCGGACATAGAGATGGAACATTAGTAAATGCTTTAATGTTTCACAGTGAAAGTCTTTCAAGTATAAATGGTGTAGTACGTCCAGGAATAGTTCACCGTATAGATAAAGACACGTCAGGGTTACTTATTGTAGCTAAAAATGATAAAACACACGTAAAATTATCAGAAATGATAGCAAAGAAAGAAGTTAAAAGAAAATATTACGCGTTAGTACATGGAGTAATAAAACATGATTATGGAACGATAGATGCGCCGATAGCACGAAATCCACGAGAAAGAAAAGAAATGGCGATAATAGATGAAGGTAAACCATCTATAACACATTTTAGAGTTGTAGAAAGATATGCAAAGTATAGCTTGGTTGAATGCGAATTAGAAACAGGAAGAACTCATCAAATTAGGGTACATATGAAGTATATAAATCATCCACTTGTAGGTGATCCTGTTTATGGACAAAGAAAAACGTTAAATACGAACGGGCAAATGCTTCATTCTAAAAGTTTGGAGTTTATACATCCTACTACTAAAGAATTTATTGAAATTAATACAGAATTACCAACATATTTTGAAGAAATACTAAGTAAGTTAGAGACGGAATAAATTAGCTTTAAAATAATTTAAGTGTGGATATATTAAATAGTTTTATTTAATATATTAATGATAATAATAGTTATTTACTACTTATAAAAGTGTATTAATTTTTATATTTATAATATTATTGTGAATAAAAAAATAATATATACGCAATATTGAAAAAAATATTAAAAATCTTAGTAAAATTATTTATTTTTTCAATGTTTTGTAGTATTATTATATATAGTGCTATACATATTTAAGGAGGATATATATAATGGTATTAGTACCCGCAAAAGACATGCTTGTAAAAGCAAGAAAAGAAGGATATGCAGTAGGACACTTCAACATTAACAATTTAGAGTGGACAAAAGCAATTTTAGAAGCAGCAGAAGAAGCAAAAAGTCCAGTAATTTTAGGTGTATCTGAAGGTGCAGCTAAATATATGACAGGATTTAAAACTGTAGCTGATATGGTTAAAGCTATGGTGGAAAGCTTGAACATCACAGTTCCAGTAGCTTTACACTTGGATCACGGTTCATATGAAGGAACTAAAGCAGCGATAGAAGCAGGGTTTAGTTCAGTTATGTTCGATGGTTCTCACTATCCATTCGAAGAAAATATCGAAAAATCTAAAGAAATGATTGCATTAGCTCACGAAAAAGGACTATCTATTGAGTGTGAAGTTGGATCAATCGGTGGAGAAGAAGATGGTGTAATAGGAACAGGAGAATTAGCAGATCCTAAAGAATGTCAAACAATGGCTGAATTAGGAATTGATTTCTTAGCAGCAGGTATTGGAAATATTCATGGGAAATATCCGGAAAACTGGGCAGGATTAAGTTTTGAAACTTTAGAAGAAATTTCAAAAGTTACAGGAGGAATACCATTAGTATTACACGGTGGTTCAGGAATCCCAACAGAACAAATTCAAAAAGCAATCTCTCTAGGTGTTGCAAAAGTTAACGTAAATACAGAATGTCAATTAGCATTTGCTCAAGCTACAAGAGAATATATTGAAGCTGGAAATGATGTAAAAGGATTTGATCCTAGAAAATTATTAAACCCAGGATTCAATGCAATCAAAGCGATGGTGCATACAAAAATAGATATATTTGGTTCTAGAAACAAAGCATAATAAAATATATCATCCTTATTTTATAATACACAACAGTAGTAATAAAATAACTTTCATTTAGAAACATATTAATTCTTTCTATATAGTAGGGAGAAATAATATGTTTCTTTTTTATTACTGATATTTTTTGACTTAGTATTATTGTATATATTATAATTTATAGTAAGGGGTAAGGGGGAATAAATATGAAATTAGAAGACATTATAATTTATTTAAAACAAAATTATAAAATTATTCTATTGGCACTACTAAGTAGCATCGTACTAGTTAGTGGTTACATCTACTGGAATAAAACTACTGTAGAAGAAAACATCTCGTACTCTACAGTAGTTACAAATACTGAGTCTGAAGAGAAAATAGAAAAAAATGAAAGTAATGATGTAGTTATCGTAGATATAAAAGGTGAAATTAACAATCCAGGAGTCTATGAGTTAACTAAAGAAAAACGAATAAAAGATGCAATAGATGCTGCAGGAGGATTAAAAGAAAATGCAGATACATCTAAAATAAATTTGAGCCAAAAATTAAAAGATCAGATGATGATAGTTATTCCAAAAATAGGAGAACAAATAAAACAAAACTCAGCAGAACAATATAATGAAAATAATAAAAAAACTGTAAATATAAATACTGCTTCGAAAGAAGAACTAATGACTATTAATGGGATAGGAGAAACGAAAGCGAAAGCTATAATCTCGTATAGGGAAAACAAAGGAGAATTTACTAAAATTGAAGATATTACTAAAGTTAATGGTATAGGGAAAAGTACATTTGAAAAAATAAAAGAAAATATAGAGGTATAGAGAGGAAATTATATGACAGACAGAATAAGTTGGGATGAATATTTTATGGCTCAAAGTCATTTATTATCACTTAGATCAACTTGTAGTAGACTAAGTGTTGGAGCAACAATAGTACGAGATAAAAGAATAGTAGCAGGAGGATACAACGGATCTATAAAAGGAGATGATCATTGTATAGATTGTGGTTGTAAAGTTGTAGAAGGACACTGTATTAGAACTATCCATGCAGAGATTAATGCGAGTGTACAATGCTCTAAATTTGGGATTTCAACAGA
>CAMEOL010000096.1 GCA_945929765.1 uncultured Gemella sp. | reverse complement strand
TTTTCTACTAAGACATCTGTTAATTTGTCTAACGCTTCTCTTTTGTCATTAGCAGTAAATTTAAATTGTGATAAATCATAATTAATTACCGATGTTAATTTCATTGTATCTCCTTTTATATTAATTAATATTATTTTATTTCTATAACATTTAATTGCGGAACTAATGTTTCTATAAGTTCCTTACTTCCTACTCCTGCAGAGAAAGAAGTCGCTCCTCCTGCTGCTGAGGCATATTTTAATGCTTCTTCGTAACTTTTCGTTTCGTCATATTTTGCAACGAACATCGCTAACATGCTATCTCCTGCTGCAACTGTAGAAACTATTTTTCCTTTTGCTACTCCTACACGATAAACTTTAGCTTCTTCGGTTAGTAAAATTGCTCCATCTCCACCTCGTGATACTAAAACGTTACGGGCTCCAAGTTCTTGCAATTTTGTAGCGTATTTTAGAATATCCTCTTCTCCTGCTAGTGTTACACCAAACATTTCTCCTAGTTCAAATTCGTTAGGCTTAACAACAAATGGACGATATTTTAACGTTTCTAATACTAGATCTTTATTACTGTCTACTACAAGTGTTGCTTTTTTTTCTGCAACAAATTTTGCTATATTAACAAAATCCTCTGTAGTCATTCCTGTAATAATATTTCCTGATAGAAAAACTGTGTCCTCTTTAGTAACTCTATCTAAAGTTTCATAAAATTTCTCGATATTTTCTTTAGTTACAGCACTACTTTGTCCATTAATTTCTGTTTCTGTTTCTGTCGTTAATTTTATATTAATACGTGTATTCCCTAAAGTTTCTACAAAATCAGTTGCTACAGACAATTTTTCTAATTCACTTTTTATGTAATATCCTGTAAATCCTGCAATGAATCCTAGAGCTTTAGTATCTTTTTCTACATTTTTTAATAACATAGAAATATTTATCCCTTTTCCTCCTACTACATAAGTAGCTTCATCTGTTCTGTTGAGCTTTCCTAAAGCAAAATTTTCTGCCTTAGTTAGCATATCAACAGCAGGATTTAATGTAATTGTGTAATACATAATTCCTCCTTACTGAACTTCTATAATATTATTGTATTTTTTAAATTCTGTTGGCACTTTATAAGATATAACTGTTACATCGTTCAACTCTGAAAATTTTTGGAATTTTCTATGTCCGAATTTAGAAATATCTGCCAAAATATATTTATGTTTGCTATTTGCTAATGCTTTATTTTTCAAAATAGCTTCACTCTCATCAGCCGTTGATATCCCAAAATTGTGATCTATCCCGTTACATCCTATAAAACAAGCGTCAAAACTATATTTTTGTAGTTGCTCTAATGCAGCACCACCCACTATAGCATGGGTAGAATGTTTCACTACTCCGCCTAAAATATAGGTGTGTATTTTATGATGCACTAACTTTTGTAAGTGATAAACAGAATTTGTTACTACCGTTAGTTTTTTGTCTTTCAAATATTCAATCATAGCATATGTTGAAGTTCCTGCATCCAAATATATAGTTTGACCGTTTTGAACGAAATTTTCACATATATATTTTGCAACTTGTTGCTTATCGACAATGTACTCACCTTTTTTCATATCTAACGTATTTTCTAAACTTCTTGTTGTCGCTTTTCTTGTCGCTCCACCGTGAGTACGATAAATTAAGTTTTCTTCTTCTAGAGTCGTTAGGTCTCGACGTATTGTTGCCTCAGAAACATCAAATATTGTAATTAGTTCTTGTAATGTTACAATATTTTTTTTATCAATAATTTCTAATATTTGTTTTTGACGATTATTCATATTTTACTATCTCCTTAACATAAAAAATTATAACTTATTCTGTTGAGTGTTTCAATCATTTTTTTATTTTTTTGAGCGAAAACGAGCATATTTTTTAAAAATATGCTCGTTTTTTAGTTTTTTTATGATTGTTTTTCAATATACTACTAGTTCAATAAGTCTGCTCTCATCCAACCTGTTCTACCGTTATAAGTTACTCTTGCCCACCATTCTCCTCTATCATTTTGGCGAATTTCTGTTTGGTATACACTATTTCCTTGACGTGCAGTAGTTAATATTTCACTATCATCATTAGGTTGTGCTCTTAAGTTAACTCCCGCCGCAGGAATTACATAGCGTGTACGTTCATCTTTTCTAGAAATATCGTTATTAGTATTAGCACTAGAACTACTGTCAGATGTGCTCTTTTCTTGTACTACTATTTTTTCTACAGGTTTTGCTGTTAAACCAGTTACTGTATATGTTTTTTTAAACTCACCTTGTACTTGTAGATTATATTTTTTGGCACTATTTTCTGGAATTGTTATAGTTACTTCTACTTTATCTCCATTTTTTAAACCGTCTTGCTTGTCATATGTTATTGTCGGATTTTTTAGTACTTCATCAATAGCACTTTCCAAATCTTTTGCATTTTTTGTGACCGGTATTTTTTGGATATCTACACTAGGCTTACCTTCTCCATCTACACCGTAAGCTACAAAATTAATTTCATAATTGCTTATATCTGTTACGGGTTTCGCATTAAAATACTTTGTATATCCAAAGTATCCGGCTACTCCTAATAATGCAACTACTAGTATTGAAATTAACGCTACTAGCCAGCCTTTAGATTTCTTTTTGTTCTCTTGAACAAATTGTTGTGGCTGATTAATTGGAGGAATAAATGATGGTGCAACTGGTGCCACCTCTTCCTCATATTGTAAAGGAACTCCATTTTCGTCACAAAATACTTGATACGGTTGACCATTTTGATCGTATTCTACAAAGTATAGATTTCCATATTTATCTTGATAAATTTCTTTGTTATTCATGTTATTCTCTCCTTAATTATTATAATCTCCGCCAGAAGCTCCTAAATATTGTTCTAACGAAATATTTTTATTATAAATTTCTAGAGCTATTTCATTACCTACATAGCGTAAGTGCCACGGTTCTGCCATATAGCCTGTTTGGTTAACAAATTCTTCTTTATATCTTACTATAAATCCATATTTATGTGCATTTTGTGCTACCCATACTGCCGCTTCTTTACTAGTATTTATAGTTCCAGCCGCCCCTAATAATTGGCCTTGATTATCAATCAAATCGTAAGCCAGCCCTGTTTGATGTTCACTATAACCAGGACGAGCCGAAAATGTATCGGCTTGTTGTTGACCATGAGCAGCAACATAGTTATTATAAAGCGATGCTTGCGTATCATAACTTCTGAATCCTGAAGTTTGATTAGATATGTTTAAACCTTGATTTTGTGCATCTGCTATTAACTTATTTATATTCGCTCTTGCTGTAGCATCTTCTCCAGGATTAAAATTTTTAGGTAAAGGATTTTTTTTGTTAGCTATCATTATACCATTGATATAAGTAGGTTGCGTTACTGTTTCTGGAGTTTTGTTGCCAGTACTTGTTGTGTTATCTTTATTTTCTGAGCTACTATTATTATTTTGAGTCGTACTATTTTCTGAATTTGTACTACTAGATTCACTAGCTGTATTATTAACCGTTTGGCTAGTACTGCTATCATTTTGTGTTACAGCTTTATTGACTACTGTATCGTCTTTTATTAATAAATTGTAACCAATAATTACTAAAAGCAAAACAGTTAATGTTGCTCCTAGAGCAATTATCCTATTCCTCATATATTCCTCCTAAAATATTTCTTATTTTTTTATAATTATAGCATACAATTATATCTTTATCTATACACTTACATAATCGTTATAAATTTATTTTCTAACAAACTGTTGACAATATCAAAATTATATAATATATTAAAACTAATATTTTCATATAGGAGGATTATTTATGATAGATCAAAGAAATAGACAAATATCTTTCGGTCAAGCATTAAAAGAATTTTTTATAGGTTTTGTTGACTTCACAGGATATAGTTCAAGGACAGGACACTGGTTCCCTACTTTAACATCATTATTTGTATTATTTATAGTTGCGCTAATTACATTTGGCAGTACATTTTCAAGAATATATAGTTTTTCAAAAAATCCATTTAACGCATATAGTATAAATAATCTAGCTTATGCTGCTAGCAATATTTTTTACGGATCAATTATAATTCTATTAATTTTTATTATAATACTAATACCTTTAACTGCAAGTTTTGCACGTCGCCTACGTGATGTTGGATTTTCTAATTGGGGATTATCTATTTTAATAGCTTTATTCTATTTATTTTCTTATTTCTCAATAGAATTAATTTCATTTGTCTACAATATTGCATTTTTCTTCGTACTAATGTCATTAACTAGTAACTTATTAGAAACTAATAAAAACGATGAGTTTTCGAGATTTTTCTTTAGACAAACTCCTCAAGCTAGAGCATATTATGCTCAATTTAATAACCAACACACATTTAACGGTCAAAATGTGAATAACGGGCAATTTAATCCGAATTTCAATAACAACCAAAATGTGAACAACGGACAATTTAATCCGAACTTCAACAACAACCAAAATGTGAA
>CAMEOL010000095.1 GCA_945929765.1 uncultured Gemella sp. | reverse complement strand
AAAGTAATTTAAATACATTTTTGAATTGTAATTAATTGTTGCTTTAGGTAATGGTAGTTTAAATACTTGTATAGTAGACATCTTATATGTATTTATAAAATAAACGTATATTTTTTATGTAATATGTTTTAATTTTATTTAAATTGTGATATAATTATTTTGAGAAAATTATATTATTTATATAAAAAAGAAAGGGGGAATTTGTTTGAATAGATTTTATGAAATTTATCTTGATATTAAAGCTGATATCGATAAAGGTGTTTATGAAAAAGGTTCTTTATTGCCTGGAGAAAATAAATTAGCAGAAATATACGGAGTATCGAGAGAAACTATTCGTAAAGGGCTAAATTTGTTGTTAGATAATGGTTATATTCAAAAAAAACAAGGTAAAGGATCTATAGTTCTAGATATTTATAGATACAATTTACCTGTTACTGGATTAGTGAGTTTTAAAGAATTGCAATTAGCTCAAAATATCCAGACAGTAACAAAAGTTGTTAAAAATGAAAAAGTACCTGCTCCAAAGTTTTTAGTAGATTTAGGTCTTTTAGAACAAGATGAAGAGGTAATTTGTTTAATTAGGAAAAGAATAATAAATGGTGAGTCTGTAATTTTAGATAAAGACTATGTAAGATGTAGTGTTGTTGCTTCTTTACCAAATAAGAAAATGGAAAATTCTATGTATGATTATTTTGAGAATGATCTTGGAATTTCTATCGCTTATGCGAAAAAAAATGTTATAGTAGAAAATATTACAAAAGAAGACGGTAAGTTTATGGACTTAAACGGAGATCGTCACGTTGTAGTAATTAAGAGTGAAATCTATACAGAAGACACTAAATTCCTTCATTTTACAGAGAGTAGGCATAGATTGGATAAATTCCAATTTACAGAGTTTGCGCGAAGAACTAATAAAAGTTAGTTGTCTTTAGATTTGAAGAGGTTCATAATTTAATAATGTTCTACTAAACTGTAATAGAAAGTAATAAAATTTATGATTAATGATTATGTGTTGAGATGAAAAATTCATCTTCAACACTTTTTTTATAACATTGCCAAATTAGTACAAAATTGATATAATTATATGCAAGTAAAAATTTTAATGGAGTGTGAAAATAGTGTTTAACCATAGAGTAATAGAAAAAAAATGGCAAGATTATTGGGAAGAAAATAAAACTTTTAAAATGGATGACGATCAGTCGAAAAAGAAATTTTATGCACTAGATATGTTTCCTTATCCATCAGGGGCAGGTCTTCATGTAGGTCATCCAGAAGGTTATACAGCGACAGATATATTAAGTAGATATAAGAGAGCTAATGGCTATAATGTTTTACATCCTATGGGATGGGATGCTTTTGGTCTTCCTGCAGAGCAGTATGCTTTAGATACAGGTAACGATCCTAGAGAATTTACACAACAAAATATAAATGTCTTTAGAAGACAAATTAAAGAGCTAGGGTTTTCGTATGACTGGGATCGTGAAGTGGATACTACAGACCCTAATTATTATAAGTGGACACAATGGATATTTATCCAACTTTACAATAAGGGATTAGCTTATGTAGATGAGGTTCCTGTAAACTGGTGTGCTGCGTTAGGGACAGTTCTTTCTAATGAAGAGGTTATTGATGGAGTTTCTGAACGTGGAGGTCACCCAGTAGAACGTCGTCCTATGCGTCAATGGGTTCTAAAAATTACAGAATATGCAGAAAGATTGTTACAAGATCTTGATGAATTAGATTGGCCAGAATCTTTAAAAACTATGCAACGTAATTGGATAGGGAAGTCAGAAGGAGCAGAAGTTGACTTTAAAGTATCTGGGACAGATGAACAATTTACAGTATTCACTACTCGTCCAGATACATTGTTCGGTGCGACTTACTGTGTTATTGCTCCAGAACATAAATTAGTAGAAAAAATAACGACAGAAGAACAACGTGAAGTAGTAGATAAGTATTTAGAAGATACTAAACGTAAATCAGATTTACAACGTACAGATTTAAATAAAGATAAAACGGGTGTTTTTACAGGTGCTTACGCGATTAACCCTATGACTGGAAAAGAAATACCTATTTGGATCGCAGATTATGTATTAATATCTTACGGAACTGGTGCAATTATGGCAGTACCAGGACATGACGAACGTGACTGGGAATTTGCGAAAAAATTCGACTTACCTATAGTAGCCGTATTAGAAGGAGGTAATGTAGACGAAGCTCCGTATACAGAAGATGGTATTCATATTAATTCGGAATTTTTAGATGGATTAAATAAAGAAGAAGCTATAGAAAAAGCTATAGTTTACTTAGAAGATAATAAAATAGGTGTTCGTAAAGTTACATATAAATTACGTGATTGGTTATTCTCGCGTCAACGTTATTGGGGAGAACCTATTCCTGTAATTCATTGGGAAGACGGAACAATGACAACTGTACCAGAAGATGAATTACCGTTGTTATTACCAGAAACAGATAACATAAAGCCTTCGGGAACAGGAGAATCGCCATTAGCCAACTTAACTGATTGGGTTAATGTTGTAGATCCGGTAACAGGTAAAAAAGGAAAAAGAGAAACTAACACAATGCCTCAGTGGGCAGGGTCTTGTTGGTATTACTTACGTTATATTGATCCGCACAATGACAAGCAATTTGCTGATCCAGAAAAACTTAAATATTGGTTACCTGTAGATATTTATATCGGAGGAGCGGAACATGCTGTTCTTCACTTACTTTATGCTAGATTCTGGCACAAAGTACTTTATGATCTAGGTTTAGTTCCAACGAAAGAGCCGTTCCAAAAATTATTCAATCAAGGTATGATTCTTGCAGAAAGTAAAAATGGAAAAGCTGAAAAAATGTCTAAATCAAAAGGTAACGTAGTTAATCCTGATGACATCGTAAGATCACACGGAGCGGATACTTTGCGTGTATATGAAATGTTTATGGGACCATTAGATGCATCTATAGCATGGAGTACAAATGGACTAGACGGATCACGTCGTTTCTTAGATAGAGTATATCGTCTGTTTGTAAACGAAGAAACTGGAGAAGTGAACGAAAAAGTTCAAGAAAAAGACAACAGCGAATTAGAAATTAGTTACAATTTTACTGTTAAAAAAGTAGGAGAAGACATCGAAAACCTACAATTTAACACAGCTATTTCACAACTTATGGTCTTCGTTAATGACTGTAACAAGGCAGAATTTATTCCGCGTAAATATGCACTAGGATTTATTCAGTTATTAGCGCCGTTTGCACCACACTTAGCAGAAGAAATGTGGAGTATCTACGGTAATGAAGGAACTATTTCTTACGTACCATGGCCAACTTATGATGAAAGTAAGTTAGTAAGTAACAGTGTAGAAATCGTAGTGCAAGTCTTAGGAAAAGTTCGTGCAAAAATAGAAGTAGCGAAAGATTTATCGAAAGATGAATTAGAAAAAGTAGCATTAGAAAATGAAGAGGTTAAAGCTTTAATAGAAGGAAAACAACTAGTTAAAGTAATTGCAGTACCGAACAGGTTAGTTAATCTAGTTGTGAAATAAGGAGTACAATTATGGAAGAATTAATTTATAATATTGTTAGTGAAATTGTAGAATATCCAGAAGAAATAAAAATAGAGAAGTACATAAAAAATGCACGTGAACACTATTTGTTAACTGTTCATCCTGATGATTGCGGTAGAATTATAGGAAAAAAAGGTGTTACTATTAACGCCATAAGAACAGTTCTTAATTCGACTAATTTTGCTAAAAAAGTTTATTTAAACGTTGTAGAATAGTCACTAAAATATTTTTAGTATGTGAATGAAATATTAAAAAGGTGTGGTAGGTTATATTCTATTTTGTAAAAATGGGACTAACTAAAAGACCAAAAACTTAAATGATGTATAATTGTTTAAAAGAAAAAATTTATTCACTTTGAATTAGTTTATAAAAATTTAATAAGCATTACGGGGCAACTCAATTAAATTGATTCATAAGAATCACAGTTTTTGAGTTGCTCTTTTTTTAATTACTAAATAGAGGCTCTCTGCAAAATCTTGGATACTAACTTATAAAATATTATGTGTCATTATGATACAGTGTAATATTTTTATTTATTTTTTTCATTATTTAGATTTAGTAGAGATTTTTTTTGTTATTTTCAGTTGAAATTTATTGTTAATTTAATAGTTATAGGGAAACGACTTTATATAATAATATATTTTTATTTTTGGAATTATGTTGTATGTTGTTGTTTATTTTGTTATAACTGATAAAGTTATATAAGAAGATATGATGATAAATTACTATTGGTACTAAATAATTTCTATGATAAAAATACTCTTGTTGATATTAGTGGATATAACTTGTCAATATCAAAAGCTGAAGTGTTAATAGGGAATTATGATGATTTTAAAGTTTCAGAAAAAGTCGAATTGAGACCTTACGAAACAGTGGCGATATTAATAACTGAATAAAATTATTAATTTTAGGTTGTCCTATACTATGGGCAACCTTTTATTGTAGGAACGATAAATGTAAATATAAAAGTG
>CAMEOL010000094.1 GCA_945929765.1 uncultured Gemella sp. | reverse complement strand
AAAAAAGTAACAATCCACAATCAACTACAAAAAATAATAACACAACAAATAACACCAAAGAGAGCAATGTGGAAAGCAGTAACGTAAGTAGTACTAATACTACATAAAGTAGCAACGAAAATACTAATTCAAACTAAAATAGTTAATTAAAAATTGTATTGAATAAGAAAAATGTTTTTTTGAAACAGAATTGTAATAAAAAAAATTGAATTTTTTCTGTATTTCAATACTTTTTTTTAGGATTTTGTGTTATAATCGTACATAGTAAACATAATTGGTATATTGGCGCCAATTTTACTTTAAAAGCATGGTAAATTTTGTTAAGAAAGGAGTGTTTGGCTTGAGTTCGCAATTATATACTGCCCTTGACTTAGGATTATCGAGCATTAAAGTAATTATTGCAGATGTGGTATATGAAAAATTAAATATATTAGGCGTAGGCGTTGTGAAAACAAATGCTATAAAAAGAGGAAATATAGTAGATGTTGAAGGAGCTTCTCGTGATATAGAAAAAGCATTAGAAATTGCTAAAAGCGAGGCAAATAAAGATATTCGATCACTCTATGTCGCAGTTCCAAGTATACACACTCATATTAAAAAAAGTGTAGCAGAAATACAATTTGATAATAAACATGATATAGATGGTAGAGATATAGAAGAAGTTATAGAAGAAGCAAAAATACTACCTCTTCCAAGAGAAAGAGAAGTAGTACAAATTATACCAGATTATTATAGGGTGGACGATATAGAACATATACGCCAACCTAAAGGTATGACAGTGCATGATACTTTTGAAGTAACAGGGAATAGAGTACTTACTTCGAAAACACATTTGCATACAATATATAAAAGTATAGAAAAGTTAAGAGTAGATTGTAATGAAACATTCTGTAGCTCACATTCTTTAGGGGAATTGTTACTAAGTGACGAAGAACGCGACTATGGTTCAGTGATAATTGACATAGGAGCAGGAATAACTACTGTAAGTTATTATGAAGACAATATTTTACAATTATCACAATCTCTAGACTTAGCTGGAGAAGACATTACTAGAGTAATCTCTGATGTGCTAAATGTTTCTATGAAACGCGCAGAAGAAATTAAAATAACACAAGGACACAGTTTTTATGATTTGGCATCTGATGATGTAATAATTCATTTAGACAATTTAGCAGAAGATGAAGAACCGTTTACACAAAAAGAATTGTCTGACTATATTGAAGAGGTAGTAGAAGAAATCATTTTACGATCTTTTGATGTTCTTAGAAAAGCAGGGATAAATAGAGTAAAAGGTAATGTAGTGTTAACGGGTGGAACTACATTAATGCCAGGAGTTTTAGAATTAACACGTGATATGTTGAAAAAAATGAATGTACGAATTGGATCTCCAAAAATTATAGGAGCAAATTCACCAGAATTATCTGTAGCAGTGGGTACATTAACAAGTAGCTACAATATCGAAACTTTATTCGGTTATCAAAGTTTTGGAGAAGCAGAATTAATAGAAGAAAGCACAGATAGTGTCTTTGAAAATGTTAATCACGTACAAGAAATATCATCAAGTAAAGATTCTGTTTATATTCAAGAAGACTATAGTGATGAAGAATATTATGAAGAAACAGAATATGAAGATGAAGATGAAAATAGAAATGGAATTTTTGAAAAATTTAAGAAAAAATATAGTTCATTTTTTGAATAAGAATTAGAAGGAGAATTTACAAGTATGAGTATGTTATTTGATAATGATTTTACTATGTCAGCAGTTATAAAAGTAGTTGGTGTAGGTGGCGGTGGAGGTAACGCCGTTGATCGAATGGTAGAAAGTGGTGTTCAAAATGTTGAGTTTATCGCTGTTAATACGGATGCACAAGCACTAAGACGTTCAAAAGCTGATGTTCGTATCCAAATAGGAGAAAAACTAACTAAAGGTCTTGGAGCAGGAGCTAATCCGGAAGTTGGACGTAAAGCTGCAGAAGAAACAAAAGATAAAATTGAAGCAGCATTAGAAGGTGCAGACATGGTATTCGTAACATCTGGAATGGGTGGAGGAACAGGAACAGGAGCAGCGCCAATCGTAGCTAGTATTGCAAAAGAATTAGGAGCATTAACAGTAGGTGTTGTAACTCGTCCATTCAACTTTGAAGGGAAAAAACGCCAAGTACAATCAACAGCAGGTATTAACGCTCTAAAAGGAGCAGTAGATACTCTAATTGTTATTCCTAATGATAGATTACTAGATATAGTGGATAAATCTACTCCGATGATGCAAGCGTTCGTAGAAGCGGATAATGTATTACGTCAAGGGGTTCAAGGTATTTCGGATTTAATTAATGTTTCTGGAGCTGTTAACCTTGACTTTGCAGATGTAAAAGCAATTATGGCTGACCAAGGTTCTGCATTAATGGGAATCGGAGTTGCATCAGGAGAAAATAGAGCGATAGAAGCAGCTAAAAAAGCAATTTCTTCTCCATTGTTAGAAACATCTATAGTTGGTGCTAAAGGTGTATTATTAAACATTACAGGTGGACCTTCATTAAGTCTATATGAAGCACAAGCAGCAGCTAGCATAGTCCAAGAAGCAAGTGATGAAGAAGTAAATATGATATTTGGAACTGTAATTAACGAAGAGTTAGAAAAAACAGATGAAATTGTAGTAACGGTTATTGCAACTGGTTTTGATGATGATGCTCCGGTTGAAAGAGAGTTACCACAAAGAACACAACCAACAACTTCATTCACAAGCAATTATGGAAAAGATGAAACAGAAGCAGAGATGTTTCCACGTCCACGTAGAACAAGAAGAAGAGAACTATAATCAAAAAATTATAAATTATTAAAATAAATAATATATAAATGAGAGCGACTTGAAATTATGAAAAGAGCATTTTAAGTCGCTCTTAGAAATTTTGGGCTATATAATATATGAGATGATTTTGAAAAAATGTATTATTATTATTATTATGTAAGGGTTTGTCGTTGAGTAAAAAACACCGCATTTTACAGAGTCAATTTTGATAGCTATATAGAAAGAATTTTTTTATTTTTGTAACAACTATTTTTTACTTTTAACTACATTTGTGGTATAATTGTTTTATTAATTTAGGGGATGTTTAGGATTCGACAGGGATGCTAGTCTACTTAGTGGCACGTAAGAGGGTTGTCTCTTAAAAAACACAACAGTTTAAATATAACTGACAACAATAAATCATTAGCTTTAGCAGCTTAATTAGCTAAAGGCTGATTACTTTGTTTGACTGTGACAAAGATAATCGGTTCATTAATTAGCAGTCTACGCAAAACAACTTCCGTTTGTAGTTGTTTTGAATAAGA
This sequence comes from uncultured Gemella sp., assembly GCA_945929765.1. Lineage (GTDB taxonomy): Bacteria > Bacillota > Bacilli > Staphylococcales > Gemellaceae > Gemelliphila. The sequence goes on along the minus strand of CAMEOL010000094.1, from coordinate 1,214 downwards.
TAATCAAACTCGTTTCTAAAAGCCAGTTTATCGGCATAATTTAGAAATTAAATTTAATAGATAAACTAAACGTGTAGAAGGTAGGTAGAGGTGTTTTTGGACGCGGGTTCAAATCCCGCCATCTCCATATAAAGATATGCTTAGCATATCTTTTTTTATTTAGTTAAAATTTGTGATAAAATATATAATAGAGGTGATTTCATGTATAAAGAATTATTAAATGAATTAGAAAGTTTTTCTAATGAGTCTGTAAAAAAGCGTTATATTAAATCAGAAGAAACACAACCTTTTTTTGGAGTAATGAGGGGAGATATAAATAAATTAGCAAAAAAATATAAAGACCGATATGACTTAGCAATCCCTTTATGGAACACTAATAATATTGATGCACAACTTCTAGCTATCCAACTATTTGATCCCAAAAAAATAACAAGTAATGATGTTACTAATTTAATAAACGATAAAACAAGTTTAACTACTTTAGCCCCATTTACAGAAAAAGTACTTAGTAAAACAAAATATTGGCAAGAATTTGAAGAGCTTTTTATTAACAGTGATAGTAAAGTACTACAAAGAATGGCTTGGCTTTTACGAGTGAAATATTTTGGTAGCAAGAAAGCAAAAAATGAAGAGATAGATAAGATTTTAGTAACAATAAATAATGATATGAAAAATACAGAAGAAATTGTTAGATGGGCAATGAATTATTGTCTAGTAACTATAGCTGTTTCTTATCCGGAGTACTTAGACAAATGTTTAGAAATAGGAACGGAATTAGGCGTTTATAAAAATCAAGTTGTTCCAAAAGGATGTACGTCAGCATATGCTCCAGAATGGATAAATGCAATAATAAAAAATAAAAGGAGATAGTTATGGGTGAAAAAACACTAAGAGATAAAATTGGCGATCTTGCTTTTGAGGTAACGCAAAATTGTGCTACGGAAAAACCTTTTACAGGAGAATATAATAATTTTTTTGAAAAAGGAATATATGTCGATATAGTAGGAGGAGAGGTATTATTTACATCATTAGATAAATATGAATCAGGATGTGGATGGCCGGCATTTTCTAAGCCAGTTTCAGATAGTTCAGTAGAAAATTTTCTCGATAATTCATATGGACTAACTAGGATAGAAGTAAAAAGTAAAAATAGTAAATCACACTTAGGACATGTATATGATGATGGTCCCATAGAATTAGGTGGTCTACGATAT
>CAMEOL010000093.1 GCA_945929765.1 uncultured Gemella sp. | reverse complement strand
TTCTATATTTAGCATTAGGGTCTTTTAATTTCCATTCTGCTACTTCTTCACGACTACGGTATTTACCTGCATCTGATGCAGAGTGTCCGAACCATCTATAAGATACAGCTTCTACTAATACTGGTCCTTTTCCACTTCTTGCGTGTTCAATAGCTTCTTGCATTCCGTCATAAACTGCTAACACATCATTTCCATCTTCTATATAAACAGATTTAATTCTGTATGATGCAGCACGCTCAGTAATTTTTTCTACTCTCATACATCTTTCTTGAGCCATTGAAATTCCGTATTTGTTATTAATCACGTAGAAAATTAAAGGTAAATCCCAGTTAGATGCCATATTTAAACATTCGTGGAAGCTTCCTTCGTTAGTAGCTCCGTCTCCCATACAGCAAATTACAACATTTCCTGTTTTTTTCATTTTTTGAGTTAATGCTGCACCTGTACTAAGACCGTGTCCACCACCAACAATTCCGTTACATCCCATATTACCATATTCTAAATCGTATATGTGCATACTTCCACCACGACCTTTACACTGTCCAGTAGCTTTCCCTAAAATTTCTGCCATCATACGATCAATTTCAACACCTTTTGCTATTGTTTGACCGTGTCCACGGTGATTAGAGAACATTAAGTCTTCTTTTTTTAATGGATAAATAGCTCCAACATTAGCAGCTTCTTCTCCTACTGAATAGTGAGTCATACCATGTACAAGACCACGTGAATATAATTTACTCAACTCCATATCGAAGTCTCTTATTAAAAGCATTAAGTTATACATTTCTAAATGCTCTTGTTTTGTTAAATCTTTTGATGATTTCACCATATATACCTCCAAATATATATATAAAATGTTATAAAGTAATATTTACTTTTCTACTATACAATGTTTAAAAACTATTGTCAACTAAATAAACCGATAATATTTAGCTTTAAAATCTTATATAACACGACTGAAACTCTATTTTCATTTTTTTCTACACAGCTAACATCGAATACATCTGTTTTCGTTTTCAATCTTTGTTTTGTATGGTTTTCTGTTTTCTTATTTATACTAGTACAGAACGATGTTTTTTTTATAAACAGCCATTTAAAACGTTATTTTTTTTATAGACACTCGCGGAGTTTTATTAAAATAATTGTTTTTATAACAATGGTTAAAAATAAAAATAAACGTTGTCATAAAATTAAGAACTCTATTAAACATTGAAATATCGGTGATTTTTTTTAAATATATCAAAAAACAATGCGAACATTATACACGAATTATAAAAAATAACATAAAATACTTATCATTTTTGAATAAAAAAGGCTGTTTATGGAATATAAAAAACATTAACAATACAACGATTGAAAGTTTGTTCGGAAATACAAACTTTTTCAAAAATTACTAAAAGATATAATATATACTATAAAATAATAACCTCTAAAAAAAAAAAAAAAAATACGTGATTATACAACGAAATGATTATACAAACCAGCAAAAAATCAATAAGATAACTTATAACATTACCTCGATACAATTTTTTAACTTTAGCATTCATAACTTCATATTTTCACATATTTTATCTTATTAAATTCTACCATAAATTATTCTGAATTGGAATTTAAGGAATATTATTAAAAGTCTATAACTAAATAAATCCCAGATAATAAGAGTCACTAAGCAAAACAAATAATTTTTCGATAGCTAATTCTATTATACCATTAACACTTTTCATTATGCAGCATGACATCCACATTCACACTTAGAAGAACATGCACAAGTCCCTTCCTTGCAATTACCACATTCACAATCTACTTTTGCACTGTGACAACCACAAGAGCAATTTTCTACACAATTACAAGTTCCTTCCTTACAATTACCACATCCACAATCTTCTAGCGATACATGGCATCCACAAGTACAATTTCCTGCACAATTGCAGTTTTCTTTTTCGCATCCACATTTACATTTACTCATAATTAACACTCCTCAATATAATTTAATATTTTCTTATATTTATATTTTACAACAACTTAAATAGGAAGTAAATAGAATTTAGAATTCCGTAAATATTACGTTTTATCAAACTGAAATCGTTTCGAATTAATATATTTATTTTTGTAAATCGGAATGAATATTATTTTATTTCTCTGTTTTTATTTCTAGTATTTTTTTCGCTATTTCTTTCCCTAGTACATAATGATTTTCTTCATCTATATGGATACAGTCAATTTTCGATGGAGAAATAAAATCACTAGCCGCCAAAAAATGACAATTAGCATTAGCCTTAGAAATTTCATTGTACATCTCTTTAAATCGTTTGGCTACATTGTAACTCTCTTCATTAAAATCAACAAATACTTTTTCTATATTAAATACCTCTTCACTTATCTCTATCGGTGATACTAATAATAATTCGGGCAATTCTAAATTATTATTATCGTAGCACTTATAAAGTTCATCTAGAAATTCTTGCATATGCTTGGCTATTTGTTGACTGGATAAATTAAATCTAACCTTTAGTTCGTTCGTCCCTAACATTATTATAATTATATCTACCTCTTTATTGTTTTCTAAAATAGTAGGTAAATATTTTATACCATTTCGTTCAGGAAATCCAGGATCATCCATAACAATAGTCCTACCATTTAATCCTTCTTCTAGAACCGTATCATTAACTAAAATATTTTTTAGAACTTTAGTCCAGCGATTATCAAACCTCTTCCCCCCACTACCTGGAATATATCCCCAAGTATTACTATCTCCTATACATAAAATTCTCATATTATTCTCCTAAAAAATTATTTTTATACCTACAATTATATCATATTTATTAACCTATAAAGCACCCATCAATATTATTTACAAGGTTTAACTCTTATTTATATTAAGATCATTTACGTTTAATGATGACTATAAAAATATTCTTACGTAGCGATAAAACGTTGCATAAAAATATTACATCCTATTTTTAAAACTACCACAGTTTACAGAGAGCCAAGAAAACAAAAAACCTAAGCAGAGTAAATCTACTTAGGTTTTGATTGTTAGTGTTTCTAAATTTACGTTATCTAATTTTTTTGAGACATAATAAGTTACAAACACATTAGTTTATAAGCTATATTTTTTAAAAAATAATAGTTTGTGAATTAATGATATTATTTTGCGTTATTTTCGTTTAAGAATTCAACAGTTTTCTTAATAATTAATTCTGATTTAATTTCGAAGTTAGATCCTAGATTTTTCTTAACATCTTCTTCTGACATTGAGTAAGCATCTGCTAATATTTTTATTTCTTTAGCTACATCTTCTTCTGTAACTTCGATATTTTCTGCTTTAGAAACTTCATCTAGTACAAATGAAGTTTTAATTTTTTTCTCAGCTTCTTCACTCATTTGAGCTTTGATGTCTGCTGATTTTTGACCTGTAAATTGTTCATAAAGATCGATAGATAGACCTTGACGTTCTAAGTTTCCTTTAAAGTTTGAGAACATTCCATTAACTTCTTGCTCTATCAATTTAGCAGGTACATTTATTGTTGCATTTTCTACAACTTTAGCTATTACTGCATCTGAGTATGCTCTTTCTGCTTTATCTTCGTTTTCTTTAGTCATTTCTTCTTTAAGTTTAGCTTTGTATTCTGCTACTGTAGTTGCTGATTCTTTTGTTAAATCTTTTACAAATTCATCAGTTAATTCTGGTAATTGTTTTTCTTTAACATCGTGAATAGTAACTTCGAATTTAGCGTCTTTTCCTGCTAAATCAGCTACTTGGTAGTTTTCTGGGAATGTTACGTTAACTTCAACATCTTTAGGAGCTACATGACCTACTAATTGATCTTCGAATCCTGGGATAAATGAATTTGAACCTAATTCTAAATCATATCCTTTTGCTTCTCCACCGTCAAATGCAACACCGTCTACGTATCCTTTGAAATCAATTACTACGATATCACCATTCGCTGAAGCAGTCTCTTTAATAGCCCATTCTGCTTGACGTGATAAGATCTCTTCTACACGAGCATCAACATCAGCATCAGTTACTGCTACTACTTCTTTTTCTATAGCTAAGTTTTTGTACTCTCCAAGAGCTACATTCGGTCTTACCGTAACAGTAGCTTCAAATGCAACACCTGTTTCTTTGCTAATCTCTTTTACATCTATTTCTGGCATAGCTAAAGGATTTAATTCTAATTCTTCGATAGCTTTTTGGTACGCCGGTGGCAATAAGTAATCTATAGCGTCTTGGTATAAAGATTCTTCACCGTACATTTTATTAAACACTCCACGAGGTAATTTACCTTTTCTAAATCCAGGTGCATTTACTCTTTTTACTACTTTTTTGAAAGCTACGTCAAGTGCTTTATTAAATTCTTCTTTAGTTGAAGAAAATGAAATTACTATTTGTCCATCTTCTTTTTTTAAAATTTCTGCCATTTTAATGGTTCCTCCACATATGAATATCAATATTTCTTTCTGCAAAATTGCTGAAAACTCTTGATTAATTATATATTATCTAGCTAAAAAAGTCAATTAAAATAAGTATTTCTAAATTCATTTATGAGCAACAGAATA
>CAMEOL010000092.1 GCA_945929765.1 uncultured Gemella sp. | reverse complement strand
GTGAAATTTCCTACAGGTACCGAAATAGGTGCTCCTGTGTCAATAACTTCTGCCCCTCTGCTAAGCCCATCTGTTGATGCCATAGCAATAGTTCTTACTGCATTATCTCCAATGTGTAGAGATACTTCTAGTACTAATTTTTCTTTTTTTCCATCGCCTTTTTCTATATAAACTTCAAGTGCGTTTAATAAATCAGGCATTTGCCCTGCTTCGAACTGTACGTCTACTACAGGCCCCGTAACTTGGAGAATATAACCTTTATTCATTATGTCTCTTGCTACTTTGGTAGCTTCTCCTTTCATAATTTTTCAAAATTATTGTGTTGCTGCTGCTCCACTAACAATTTCGGTAATTTCTTGTGTAATTGCTGCTTGACGGGCACGGTTATATTTTATAGATAATGAGTCGATAATTGAATTTGCATTATCTGTTGAGTTTTTCATTGCTGTTTTACGAGCTGAATGCTCACTCGCCTTACTATCTAATATACTTCCGTAAATCATACTTTCAGCATATTGAGGTAATATTATATTTAATACCCCTTCTTCACTAGGCTCAAAGTTGTAAGAACCTAATAAATTATTTTCTTGTTCTTGTATTAATTCATTTGTGTTCGTTATAGGTAAAACTTGTTCTTCAGTAACTTCTTGAGAAATCATACTTACAAAATGATTGTAATGTAAATAAACTTTATCATAAACTTCATCTACATAATATCCTACAATTTTGTTAGTAATTTCTTTAACTTGTGCAAAACTTGGTTCATCAGGAATGTCACGATATTTAGCTATTAACGGAAAATCATTTTTTCTGAAAAATTCTGCTCCATAATTACCAATCGCAACTATACCGTACTCATCTGTACTTGCATGACGTTCTTTTACTGTGTTTACAAGATTTCTTATAATATTAGAATTAAACCCACCACATAAACCACTATCGCTAGTAATAACTACATATAGTGTTTTTTTCACTTCTCTATTTGATAACATTGGGTGTTCCAAATTGCTGTTATTAGAAAAAATCGTAGTCATAACTTCTTTTATCTTTTTCATATAAGGCGTAAATTTAACGGCGTTAGACTGTGCCTTCATTAATTTTGAAGTAGATACCATTTCCATAGCCTTAGTGATGTGGCTTGTTTTTTTTGTAGAGTTTATTTTATTTTTTATATCTCTAAGTGATGCCAACTAATTCACCGCCTTTTCTAATTACATTTTAAGAGAAAGTTTTTTTGAATGCTTCGATAACTTCATTCATTACTTCTGGTGCTGGTAAATCCTTAGTTTCTTGAATATGTTTTATCGCTTCATTTGGATTAGCATCTAGATATGAATATAGCTCTTGTTCAAATCTATGAATATCTTTTACTTCTATATCATCTAGATATCCTTTTGTTAATGCGTACAAGATCATAACTTGTTTTTCTACCGGAATTGGTTTGTGTAAGTCTTGTTTTAGAACTTCTACCGTTCTTTGTCCTCGATCAAGTTTTGCTCTTGTCGCTGGATCCAAGTCTGATCCGAACTGAGCAAAACTTTCTAGCTCACGATATGATGCTAAGTCCAGACGTAAAGTACCCGATACTTTTTTCATCGCTTTGATTTGTGCAGATCCACCAACCCTAGATACAGATAATCCGGCATTTATTGCTGGACGAACTCCAGAGAAGAATAAATCTGATTGTAAGAATATTTGTCCGTCCGTAATAGAAATTACGTTAGTCGGAACATATGCAGAAATGTCTCCAGCTTGAGTTTCTACGAATGGTAAAGCAGTAATACTTCCTCCACCAAAATCTTCATTTACACGCGCCGCTCTTTCTAATAAACGACTGTGCAAGTAGAATACATCCCCTGGATATGCTTCACGACCTGGTGGTCGTTTAAGTAGTAACGATAATTCACGATAAGCTGCTGCTTGTTTTGATAAATCATCATAAACAATAACAACATCTTTACCATTAAACATAAATTCTTCTGCCATAGCAACCCCTGCATAAGGTGCTATGTATAGTAACGGTGCAGGTTGAGATGATGAAGCTGTAACTACAATTGTATAATCCATAGCTCCATGCGCTTTTAATGTTTCAACAACACTTCGAACCGTAGATTCTTTTTGTCCAATAGCGACATAAATACAAATCATATTTTGTCCTTTTTGTGCTAAGATCGAATCTATTGCAACAGCAGTTTTTCCTGTTTGTCTATCCCCGATAATTAACTCACGTTGTCCTCGTCCAATAGGTACTAACGAGTCGATAGCTTTAATCCCTGTTTGGAAAGGTACCGATACAGATTTACGTCCCATTACTCCTACCGCTGGCGACTCGATTGGGCGACGTTTTGTAGTTTCTATTGGGCCACGTCCATCAACTGGTTGTCCTAATGGATTTACTACACGTCCTATTAGTTCTTCCCCTACAGGAACGTCCATAACACGCCCCGTACGACGAACTTCGTCACCTTCACGGATATCTGTTGTAGGTCCCAAAATTACAATACCTACATTTGTTTCTTCTAAGTTTTGAGCTAATCCCATAACTCCTGTTTTAGGAAATTCTACTAACTCACCACTCATTATTTCATTTAGACCGTATACACGAGCTATACCGTCTCCAACTTCTATTACAGTTCCGACATCTGTTGACTTTAATTCAAACTGATAATCTTCTATTTGAGATTTTAGTAGTGCACTAATCTCTTCAGCTTTTATAGCCATCTATGTCCCTCCTTAATTTCATTTCAGTAACTTACAACGTAGAAATTTTCTTTTGCATTTCTTGAATACGTGCTTTAATTGAAGAATCTATTACTTTTCCATTATATGAAATTTTCAATCCTCCTATTAAAGATTCATTTATGACATTTTCTATTTCTACAGTAGATACATTTAATTTCCCTTTAATTGAGTTAGCTAATTTTTCTAACTCTTCAGATGTTAGTTTATATACTGATTCCACTTTTACAATAGTTTTGTTATTAAAAATATTGTTTAAATCATTATACATTTCTAGAACATCTGCTATTAAAGTTATTTGTAAATTATTCGCCAAAATTTTTATCACATTCACAACGTAAACATTAACACCACTAAATGTTTTATCAATAATTTGGCATTTGTTTTCTTTGCTTATATTAGGGTTATTCATTAAAGTAATGAAACTATTTTCTTCTAAAATAGCTTTTGAGCTTTGTGTTAAATCATTACCTACTACTGATAATGCGTTGTTCTCTTTAGCAATATTAAATAGTGTTTTCCCTATTTTATTAGCTAAAATTGATTTACTCATTACTTATCCCCTACCTCTTTTATAATTTTATCTACAAGAGCACTTTGAGATTGTGGATCAAGTTCTTTCTCGATAATTTTAGTTGCTACTAAAACAGAAAGTTCTGCTATCTGTTTATTAATCTCTTCTAATGCTTTATTCTTCTCATCAATAATATCACGACGAGCATTGTCTTTTAATAACTCCGCTTGTTGTTTAGCATCATTTAATATAGAATTTTTTTCTAATTTAGATTGTTCACGAGCTTTTTCCATCATTTCTTTAATTTCTGCTTGTGCACTTTCTAATTTTGATTGATTTTCTTTTAATAATGCTAACGCTTCTGCTTGATTACGTTCAGCGTCATCAAGTTGACTTTCTACAAGTTGTTGACGCTCCTCCAACATATTAATTAATTTATCCCAAGCGTATTTTTTTAGTAATACTAGCAAAATTAAAAATGAAATAATGTTAACTGCTATATTACCTAAATTAAAACCTTGGTGAGAAGAATTTTCTGTAGCTAAAAACAGTAAATTTACCATAATTAACTCTTCTCCTATCTTAGTATTTATTTATTCTAGGCAATTTTATATTGCGTTTTTATTTTATAGGAACGCAAGAATGAATGCTACTACGATACTAAGAATTGGAAGTGCCTCTACAAGGGCGAACATCATCATTGCACTACTTTTGAACGTAGGTTCTAATTCTGGTTGACGAGCTGATGCTTCCATATATTTACTGAATAAAAGTCCGTTACCTAAACCTGCTCCTAAAGCTGCTAATCCTGCTGCTATACCTGCTCCTAATAATCCCATAATTTAAATACCTCCAAAAATTTTTTTATTATAATTATGAATTATGTGAATTCTAATGTCCATCAGATACTTTATGTGATAAGTAAATGAAGACCATACTTAAAAAGATATACGATTGGATAAATCCAATAAAGAAAGAGAAACCTTTCCAAATAACTAGCCCCGCTACTCCTACTGCACCACCAAGAACACCTGTAACAGATAATGCTGCTATTGTTCCCAGACCTGTAAGTAGTCCTAACAGAACTTCCCCTGCGTAAATGTTACCAAATAAACGCAGCGAAAGAGTAAGTACATTGACAAACTCTTCTATTATTTTAAACGGTGTTAATACTGCTCCACCCGAAGTATAAGTTCCAAAATAATGTTTTGTTCCCTTATGCTTAATACCATAATAGTGAGTAAACAGAATAAACATTCCCGCCATAGTAAATGTAAATGTCGGATCTGCTGTTACTGAGTTCAATAATAAAAGATCTCCGTATTTTATTTCCACAATTACACCTATAGAGTTGGCAACAGCTA
>CAMEOL010000091.1 GCA_945929765.1 uncultured Gemella sp. | reverse complement strand
AATTTAATCCGAACTTCAACAACAACCAAAATGTGAACAACGGACAATTTAATCCAAACTTCAACAACAACCAAAACGTAAATAACGGACAACAAATGGGACACCAAATAAATTCACAATATGATAATACTACAAAAGAACAAGTAGCTCAAAACTACACTCAACATAACGAACAAAATTCCATTCAAGAAAATTCAGAAATTAGTGCCGTAACTAATTTACAACAAGCAGAAGAAATGGTACAAATTCAAGAAAACGTTGAGCAACAACAAAATGTAAATCCTTTTGGGGATAAACCATTCAAAAAACAATAATTTTTTAAATATATGCAATACAGAAAACGAGGATACCTTTATTTTTAGGTATCCTCGCTTCTATTATTAAAAGACTCTACGTAAAATACGGTTGTTAAATAAAAATATTCTTACTCAATGGCTAACCGGGTGCATAAGAATGTTATACTCTATATTTAACTAGCGTATTTATTATACAGCTTATTAAATATGGTAGCTATTTCTACTGCAAACTAATTATAGAATTCTATATTTTTTCTGCCTGATTTCACTTTTTTCTTTATATCTAATATTTTTTGTAAAAATAGCCTAACTTAGCAATGCGTTTATATTTTAAATTCACTTCAATTTTATTCAATACTCATATTTTGCACTAATATAGATAAGAAATAGCCACATAACACAGGACAAATAATATCGTTGACGCTATCATACAAGCCAACAACACCCTACCTCCTCGTTCCCTAAGAGCATTAAAATTCACACTCATGCCTAAGGCTGTCATAGCCATAGCTAATAACATGTATGCTAAAGTTACTAAACTACCTATATACTGTTGAACAAGGGGGATATAACTACCAACAATACTAGTAGCTATAAACCCAAAAATAAAATACGGGAATGGTTTTTTCGCTTCTTTGTTAGAATTTTTGCTAAATATAGCAATACCTAATATAACTATAACCAACATAAGTACCCTTGACAACTTCATTAAAATAGCAGCTTCTAAGCCAGTATTTCCTGCTGCTCCCCCAGCAGCTACAGCGTGAGCTATTTCGTGTAACGAAGCTCCTGCCATAATCCCGTAAGCTTCATCTACCAAACCTAAATACGGTCTTAATGTTACTTCTAATAACGTAAACAACGTACCTAAGATAGCTACGACAGCAACTGCCAAAACACTATCATCTGTTTTTGCTTTTATTTGCGAGCTTACGCCCATAACGGCCGCCGCTCCACAAATACTACACCCACACGATGCAAGTAATGCTAAGTCTTTTTCTACATTAAAAAATCTACACAAAACATAACTAAGAAATAACATAAAGACTACTACAAATAATGCGCTAACCAACGTAATTTTTCCATTAGTTATTAATTTATCTATAGATAGTCTAAAACCTAATAATATAATTCCTCCTCGTAAAAATTTATTACTAAGCAATCCATTACCCTCTTTTATTATAGCTATATTACCTCTAAACAAAAGTTGTAAAAACATACCTATTAAGAGTGCTATAACTAATTGACCTAAAATATTGAAATACTGAATCTTAGCTAAATAGTAAGATATAATAGCAACGATAAAAGTAATAATTACTGATAGAAAAAAACTTGTTGATAAATATTTTTTCATATATTCCCCTCCAAAAAAATCTCAACGACTAATATCGTTGAGATTTTTTATATTTTTATTTTTTTGAATACTTCTCCCAACTTATCATTAATAACTAAAGTAGCTAAATGATCATATGCCGTTTTCGTATTATTAATCAGTACTAAGTTATTTCCTCGGAAATATCTTATTAAAGATGCTGCTGGATAAACAATTAACGATGTCCCTCCTACAATAAGAGTATCTGCATTACGTATATAATGAATAGCTCGCTCAAAAACATCATCATATAACGCTTCTTCGTATAAAGTTACATTAGGCTTAACTATACCACCACAACGAGTACATTTAGGGACATCTCCTAACAACGATAGAAATTCATCTAAATTATAAAATTCTTTACACTCAACACAACTATTACTGTCTACACTCCCGTGTAATTTTATTACGTTATTACTTCCTGCTAACTCATGTAAGGTATCTATATTTTGTGTAATTATAGCTTTCAACTTTTCTTTTTTTTCTAATTCTACAAGAAATTTATGGGCATAATTAGGTTTAGCATCTTTATAAATTAAATGTTCTTTATAAAAACTATAAAATTCTTTTGGATATTTTTTGTACATAGTGTGTGAAATAAGTTGTTCCGGCGTAAAATGTCTATTAAGGTCTATATTAAATACTCCGTTTGCACTACGAAAATCAGGAATGTTAGATTCTGTAGATACTCCCGCTCCACCAAAAAAAACTATATTATTACTAGAAAAAATAATTTCAGTTAATTGCGCTATTTTGTTTTTCATATACTACCTATTTTTTATCCACAGTTATTAGTTCCCTCTTCAACAAACTTACCTAATTCTTCACTATTAGGATTTAAATAACGATAAACTCGCTTTTCTGAACACCCTACAAAATGAACTGTATTCATGTTCTCACTAATAAATTCATTTTTATCTATATTAACCATATCTTTATCTATTATTCGTCTTTTTATTTCTCCAACGAAATGAACATAACCTTCAAATTCAATTATTTCTTTTACTATGCACTCTAAAGATAAGAAACACTCATCTACTAATGGTGTATCTGTAACCTTTCCTATAGTATAAGGCAAATCAGCTTGTTGTAACTTATTATGACCACTAAAGAAGCCACAAATTTCTATTTCAGACATTAATTTGTCACACGGAACATTAACACTAAATTCTCTATATTTCTTTATATAATTTGCCGCACAACTATCTGCTAGTATCCCAAGAGTTATAGTATTACCTAACGAATATGATGAACTGTTAGTAGTTGCATTATATTTAAATTTATCATCTTTATATCCTACTAGTATAACCGGAAAACCATAATATAATTTCTTGGTCTCAAATTCTACTTTTTCTTTTCCAAACATTCTATTCTCCTCTTCTTCCAACAAAAATCAATTTTCTATCAGTTGACAAATGATCTTGGTACACAAAACTGTCAAATTTTATTTGTTTTATTTCTTTTATTGTCTTTACATTATTTTTTATCATTTCAGTCAAAAACTTTCCACGTGCTTTTTTTGAAATTGTCGAATGAACTTTCAACTCACCATTCTGTTCTTCCATAAAAACAACTTTATAAAAACTATCTCTAACATCCTTCTCAAATACTTCCTCAAACTCACTAGAAAGTAAAGAAATTACAATTTCATCTTTGACAAAATCGGTGTAATCTGCTCGCCAAAAGTTTTTTAAACTACTATTTTCTATTTTTATATTTTGTAAAAAGTCTAATCTATGTTCCGAAATTTTGTCACACACGTTTATAATACCATAAAATGAAGAAGTTATAAAAACATTCGATTTTAAATAACGTACCTGATCTGCTGTAAAGTTATCTCTTAAAATATTTCGATACATTAATCCATCAAACAAATACAATGCTTCGTATGTCGCAGCTGTACCATCTGCTATATTTTTAAATCTGTTGAATTCTTTTTCTGCTTGATCTTCTTTTAACTTAAAGATCTTTGATAACTCTTCAATGTCATATTTTAAAATTTCTGCAAGTATTTTTTTTGTTTTTTCTGAAAGATACATACTATCATACCTTTTAGAATTACTTCTCATTTCTTTTGCTGTAGGTATTAAAATTTTCATTATTTGCTCCAAAATTTGTTTATCTTAATATATTATATCCAATTAATAGATTTTTGCAATTAATTACTATTTTCTATTAATTTCCAGATCAAAAGTAAGCATATTTATTGTCTATAACAAAGAATTTTTTTATAATAAGAATGTAACCATTTTATCGGAGGAAAAAATAATGAAATTTGAATTACCTACACTTCCATATGCATATGACTTTTTAGAGCCAGTTATTGATGCAAAAACTATGGAAATTCACCATTCTAAACATCACGCAGCTTATGTTAACAACTTAAACGCCGCTTTAGAAAAACATCCAGAACTAGAAGTTACTTGCCCTGGAAAATTGCTAAAAAATATCGAGCAAATTCCTGCTGACATACGTCAAGCAGTAATAAACAACGCTGGTGGACACGTTAATCACCACTTATTCTGGAAATTGCTAACTAAACCTGATACTTCTAAATTTGATGGAGCTATTAAAGAACGTATCGAAAATACATTCGGTAGCTACGAAAAATTTGTAGAATTATTTACAGCAGCAGCTACTACTAGATTTGGTAGTGGATGGGCTTGGTTAGTAGTTAACCCTGCTGGTGAATTAGAGATTACTTCTACACCTAACCAAGATTCTCCTGTAATGGAAGGAAAGACTCCTCTATTAGGGCTTGATGTTTGGGAACATGCGTACTACTTAAACTATCAAAACCGTAGACCTGATTATATTAAAGAATTTTTCCGTATTATTAACTGGGAATTCGTTAACGAAAGATTAGCTAAAGTAACTGAAGGTTGCGGATGTGCTAAATAATATAAAAGTAGTCTTAGTGAAAACTTCTAATAAGCAATAAAAATAATTAGAAGAACGTTTCTGCATACAGACTTTTTATACTTAAT
>CAMEOL010000090.1 GCA_945929765.1 uncultured Gemella sp. | reverse complement strand
GTTCGAAGATTTTAGTAATATAGAACATTTAACTAGTCAAGGTATAAAATTGTTAGGAAATGTTGAGTATGAGTTAACTAAGACAGAGGATAATTTAGGCTGCGGTTGTAATTACCCAGATGATGTTTCTGATGGAGTAGTAGAACGTTCAAATGATATCCATAAAACTATGAAAGAAAATGTACAATATAGTTCATTGTTAAAGGATATAAAAAAAAGAGAACGAGCTATGTGCGTAGTAGCGCTAGGACAAAAAATTGCGATAACTCATGGTGATGAAAAAAACATGGCAGGATGGCAATGCTCGTCAGAAAATCTAAAAATCTTGGAACGTCAACAAGAATTAAATTTATGGTTAGAACATAATCGTATTAATATAATGGCAACAACGCATACTTGTTTACCAGCAGTACTGGAATTTGAAAATAAAGTAGTTATTAATAACGGTTCTAGTGGTATGGCGAATACAAGAGAAGAAACTTATGGTCTTTTAACGAGGATAGCTTTAGATTCTCATCCAAAAGCAATAGTATCGAAAAAAGTTGATAATGTATATGTTGAATTAGTGAAGATAGATTTTAATTTATTACAATTTTTGGAATGGTTTGATAAGAAATGGCCTGAGGATAGCCCGGCAAGTATTTCTTATAGAAATAGAATTACAAATGGAACAAGTTTAGAAGTTAATGATATAGTAATAAAAAATAAAATGGAAAATAAAACATTATAACATTATTACTTATGTATGATAAATAAAAGAAGGTGGCAATAAAATGAAAAAAATAAAAGAATTTATTTTGTGTTCAAGACCTCATAGTTTTCCGGCGGCACTTGCACCTATATTAGTGGGAAGTAGTTTCGCACTTAGTTACGTTGATAAATTTAATTGGCTTAACTTTTTCGTTTTTTTATTAGCTTGTTTATTCATCCAAGCAGCTACTAATTTATTTAATGAATACTATGATTTTAAACGTGGTCTAGATAAAATAGATTCAGAAGGGATATCTGGTTCTATTGTAAAAGGGAAGTTAACGTCTAAAGAAGTGTTTAATGGAGCTATATTCCTTTATATTATTTCTTTAATTTTAGGAGTTTATTTATCATTTGTTACAAGTTATTATTTATTTTTAGTTGGGCTAATCTGTATGCTTTTCGGATATCTATATACAGGAGGAAAATATCCAATAGCTTATTCTCCATTCGGGGAGTTAGTTTCTGGTTTTTTCATGGGAACAGTTATTATCTCTATAGCATTCTATTTGCAAACGGGGTATATAAATGTCGAAACTATAATTATATCATTACCTATTTTTATTTTGATAGCTATGATCTTATTAGCTAACAATATTAGAGATTTAGAAAATGATAAAGTTTCAGGTAGAAAGACTTATGCAATAGTAGTGGGTAAGAAAAATGCAGTAAAAACTATGTTAATTTCCTTTGGAGTAGTTTATATTCTAAATATATTATTCTTTGTTGTTAGCATAGGATCTATCTACAATTTTCTTGTATTATTTACAATTCCGATTGCTAAGCGGATTATAGTAGGTTTTAGTAATAATAATGACAAGAAAACTATGGCGCCATTTATGGTGCTAACGGCAAAACTAACGATATTAATAGGTTTTATTATGGCATTTGCTAATTTTTTGAAAGTATTTTTTAGTTTCTGATATGTAAATTTCAATAAGATAATAAAAATATGGAGCGATTCAAAATTATGATTTTAGAGTCGCTCTATAAATTTTATTGTTTTTAATAATATGTTAAAGCAGAGTTAATAGGTTACAAATTATTACAACTACAGTAGACGTATTGTTATTATCTTCTTATTTTTATTTTTAAATGGTAATGAATTTATTATTTGAGATAATTTTATTTATTACTAATATCAAACTCTAACTGTTTGAATTTGCTATGTTTTATTTTGTATTGGTTGCTTGTCATTTCTGTAATCCAATTTAAAAATAATTCCTCTTCTTCTTTCATAACATAAAGAATGTATGTTATTTTATCACTATATTCTATATCGTGGACGATAAAATTTGTTTTTGCTATTTCGTATTCTATTTTTCCATTTAATGAATAGTCTATTTCTATAGAAGTTTCTAAGGCATCTTTTCTTTCTACTAGTGTAGCATTTTTTATAGCATCTATTACTCCACCGGAATAAGCACGGACTAAACCACCAGTTCCTAATTTTGTTCCGCTGAAGTACCTAATTACAACAGCACATACATTTTTTAATTCATTTTTTATTAAGACGTCTAACATAGGAGCACCTGCAGTTCCACTAGGTTCTCCGTCATCATTAGCTCGAGTAATTTCGTTGTTATCACCAATGACATAAGCAGAACAAACATGTGTAGCATCGTAATGTTTTTTCTTCATAGTTTGAATAAATTCTCGAGCTTCATCTTCGATATTTACTCGAATTAAATGCGTTATAAATGTTGATTTTTTTTCGATAAATTTAGTTTCGATGTTATTTTTTATTGTAATGAATTTTTTCATATCTTAAGACCTCTGTTTGGTATAATAATATTATTAACTATAAATCGATAGTTGTCAATCTTATCTTAAATTATATTGTTTAGTGATTAATTTTCCGTTATATTAAAAAAAATATTTGATTAATAATAGTTGTCTAGTAATTATATCTTGAATAAAATTAATTTTTGTAATATAATTCCATTTAGATATATTTGTAAAATATATTGTCAAAATAGTGAACATAATAGTTTATTTATCGAAAGTGAGATTTGATTATGAAAATAAAACTTGTAACAGATTCAACAAGTGATTTAACTGCAGAAGAAATTGCTAAGTATGATATAGAAATTTTACCAGTTTCTGCAAATATTGATGGTACTCAATATGATTTTATAGATAATAAAGAATACATTTATAAAATGAGAGAAGCTAAAAATTTTTCTACTAGTCAACCGGCAGTAGGGTTGTTTTTAGACGTGTTTAAAAAATGGACAGATTTAGGATATACTGTAATTTCTATACACATATCAAGTGCTATTAGTGGAACATACAGTACTGCATATTCTGCTGCTCAAGAATTTGAGAATGTTTATGTAATTGACAGTAAGACTGCATCAAGAGGATTAAAATATTTTATCGATGATTGTTATAACTATGTTCAAGAAGGAAAAGATCCTTTAGAAATAGTAGAATTATTAAATAACAAACAAGAAAAAGTGTTAACTTATGTCACAATTGATAAGTTAGATAATTTAGTAAAAGGTGGAAGATTAAAAAAATCTGCAGGCTTAATAGGTGGACTTTTAAACATAAAGATATTAACAAAATTATACCCAGAAGAACTTACGGCGATAGACAAAGTTCGTGGTAAAAAGAAATTAGTTCAATCACTAATAGAAAATATAAAAAAAGATACATTAGGGAAAAAAATTAGGCAAATTAGTCTTGCAGATGTACTTTCTGATGAATACGTAAAAGAAATAAGAGAAGCAATAGCAGAAAACTTTAATTATGAAATACCTAACGAAAATATTCATACTACAACACCAGCTATTTCTACACATACAGGAGAAGGAGCTGTAGGTGTATTAATTGAATTAGATTAGTATTTTAAGCAAATGGAGTAACAAAAACAGTTATTAAAGATAACTTTATGTTGCTCCATTTATAAATTTTATTTTAAAAAGTTTGTATTGTAATATTTTATTTAACAATAGCTTGTTACTATCATAGACACTGTGTTATAATTATGTTAATTTTAATTTAGGAGAAACAAAGATGATTTGTGCATTAGACGTAGGGAATACTAACATTGTGTTAGGTGTTTTTAATAATAATTACGACTTAATATATTCATGGAGATTGGCTACAGATATTTCAAAAACAGAAGATGAGTTGTACGTAATAATAAAAAATTTCTTTGATGATAAGGATATAAAATTCACAAATTTTGATGGGGTTGTTATCTCTAGTGTAGTGCCAACAATGATGTTTTCGCTAGAGTTACTAAGCAAGAAATATTTTAAGAAAGAACCTATTATAGTTTCTAATAATATAAAAACAGGGTTAAAAGTTCCAGAACCATATACGAGCAAATTAGGAGCCGATAGAGTTGTAGATATCGTTGGAGCAAAAGTTTCTAATTACTTACCGGCTATTATAGTTGACTTTGGAACAGCAACTACGTTTGATTATGTAGATGAAAATATGGTTTATCGTGGAGGAATAATATGCCCAGGGATAAATATTAGTTCTGAGGCATTGTATAAACGCGCTGCACAATTACCAAGAGTAGAAATTGCAGAAGTAGAAACTTCTCTAGGAATGGATACGATATCTCAAATAAAAGCAGGTCTTTTGTATGGGTTTATAGGTCAATTTGAGAATATTATTGTAAATATGAAGAAAGAAATAGATCAAGATGTTAATGTCGTTTTAACTGGAGGTTTATCGAAATTGTTTGCAAAATATAGTGACAAAGTCGATATTGTAGACGAAGAATTAACATTGAAAGGGATAATAGAATTATATAAAATGAACAAATAGTAACGAATTTATTAATAGTAAATTAAAACAATATTGTTCGAAAACAGTAAAATGTTACGTCTAAGCAGTGGTAATAGCCCCCAAAATTTGGACAAATTTTGGAGGGCTATTTATTATGAAATT
>CAMEOL010000089.1 GCA_945929765.1 uncultured Gemella sp. | reverse complement strand
CGGTAGGTTGAATTTTAATAATTAACATATTACCTGGAGCATCGTTTTCTGATTTAAATTTAACGATAACTTGACTTTCGCGTGTCGCCATTTTTTTACCAGTACGAATAAAGAATGGGACACCTTGCCAACGCTCGTTATCAATTTCTACTTTCATAGCAACGAATGTTTCTGTTTTTGAGTTTTCTGCAATATTTGGTTCGTCTAGATAGCCATTATACTGCCCCATTACAAGATTATCTTGAACATTTTCTACTGGTTTTAAAGAATTTAATAACTCGAATTGTTCTTTATGCATAGTATTACCTTTAGGTTCTTCCATAGCAACTATAGATAGTACTTGAAGCAAATGATTTTGTACCATGTCTTTCATAGCTCCGCTTTTATCATAATATCCAGCTCGAGTCTCTACACCAACACTTTCTGCAGCAGTTATTTGTATACTATCAATAAAATTTTTATTCCAAATGCCTTTAAAAATTGCATTGTTAAATCTCACAGATAGAATGTTTTGGATCATTTCTTTTCCAAGATAGTGATCGATGTGGAAAATTTCATCTTGCCCAAAAAATTCAGCAAGTTTATTGTTAAGTTCAGTAGCGTTGTCTAAGTTTTCGCCGAATGGTTTTTCTATAATTACTTTTGCATTGTTTTCACTACAATGTTTACGTAGTCCATTTGTCACTGTTAAAAAAAGTGATGGAGCTACAGCATAGTAATAAATGTGCTCTGTAATATTTTGTTCTAAATAAAATTTTTGCAGTCTAGCATACTCATCTTCGTTAGAAATATCTATTTTAAAGTAAGTTATTCTTTTTGCAAATTTTTCGAATGTTGCTTCTTCGTATTTTTTTCTAGAATGTTCTTTCATCCAACTACGAGCAATATTAATGTAATCTGCAGTAGTATACTCACGACGCCCAAGCCCTATAATTTTAAAGTTATCATCAAGCTGTCCAAGTACGTGCAGATTGTACATTGCAGGAAGAAGTTTACGATATGTTAAGTCGCCACTTCCTCCAAATAATGTTATAGCTTTATTTTGCATTGTTTCCAACCCAGTCATAGTGGAATGACCCCTCACGATCTGTTCTTTCGAATGTATGAGCTCCGAAGTAATCTCGTTGGGCTTGGATAAGGTTAGCTCCACTATTTGCTGTAGTGTAAACATCAAGATAAGTTAGTGCATTACTAAATGAAGTAACTGGTAATTGGTTTTTGATTGCTAATATTACTGTTTCACGTAAACTATCTTGATTTTTAGAAATTGTTTGTTTAAAGAATGGATCAAAAATTAAATTTTCTAGTTTTGGATTGTTTGTATATGCATCTATTATATTTTGTAATAGTTTTGCTTGGATGATACATCCACCACGGAATATTTTAGCTATTTGTGCGTAATCGAATGTCCATCCGTATTCAGCTTCTGCTGCTTGAAGTAGTTTAAATCCTTGTGCATATGCTATTAATTTAGCAGCGAATAAGCTTTCTTTAACTTGTTTAATTAATTGTTCTCTTTCAGCAACTACTTCGTAAGGTTTACGTCCAAATTCTCTTTCAGCTCGAACACGTTCATCTTTGAAACTAGACATATAACGAGCGTTTAGCGAACTAGAAATTACAGAAATGTCTATTCCTAAATCAACAGCTTGTTCTGTAGTCCATTTACCAGTTCCTTTTTGGCCAGATTTATCAAGTATTTTATCAACTAAGTAACCGTCTCCTTCAGGATCTTTAACTTTAAATATATTTGCTGTTATTTCTATTAAGTAAGATTCTAATTCTTCAGAATTCCATTTTTCGAATATTTGTTGTAATTCTTCGTTAGAAAAGCCACCGATATGTTTTAAAATAGTATATGCTTCAGATATTAATTGCATGTCTCCGTATTCAATACCGTTGTGCACCATTTTTACATAGTGACCAGCTCCTCCTGTAGAAGTGTAGCTACAGCAAGGTATGTCGTTAACTTTTGCAGAAATATCTTCTAAAATTGGTTGAATTTCTTTGTATGCTTCAGCATTTCCACCAGGCATAATAGCAGGACCTCTTCGAGCACCTTCTTCTCCTCCAGAAATACCAACTCCGAAGAAGTGGATATTTTTTTCTAGTAGATAGTCGTATCTTCTTTGCGTATCTTTAAAGAACGAATTACCACCGTCGATAATAATATCACCTTCTTCAATATATTCTAGTAATTGTTCGATAACTGCGTCTAC
This sequence comes from uncultured Gemella sp., assembly GCA_945929765.1. Taxonomy (GTDB): domain Bacteria; phylum Bacillota; class Bacilli; order Staphylococcales; family Gemellaceae; genus Gemelliphila. Next base: position 2,607 of record CAMEOL010000089.1, on the reverse strand, counting down.
AGCAGCTCCTGCTTTTACCATAATAACGAATTTACGTGGTTTTTCTAAACTTGAAACAAGTTCTTTTAAAGTTGCTTTTCCTTCTACATTTTCATGAGGGAAAGTTTTTATCATTTCTTCCATTACAGAAGTAGTTCTATTATAAACTGCTACTTTATATCCATTGTCAGCCATATTAAGAGCAAGATTGCTTCCCATTACTGATAAACCAATAACTGCTATATTGTTATTTGTCATAGTGACCTCCTAAAAAATAATATACCGTATAATTATACCACTAATTATTAATAATGATAAGCAAAAACTATTAATACTTTTTTATGATCTCAATTTATTAATTTTCAATAGATAAACTATAATTTTTCTATAAAAGTATGTTATAATTGTACCAAGAAATTTTACGCTTACATTTATTAAGGAGAAAAAAATGCAAAGAAATAAGGTTGTAAAGTTATTAACTATATTATTATCTACATCTACAGTAGGAATTATTAATTATTCTGATGTGAAAGCGGAGGAAATAAAAGTTGTAGCTTCCAATACAAACGTAGAAGCGGTTATAAATAATTTGAAAAATATCGGAGATAGCGTTACGACAGAAACATCTTCTACTATGGAAGATGTTAATAATTCGGTAGTTGCAGAAGTTTCAGCACAGAAAAAATTGACTATTGACGAATATAAACTAAAATCAGCAACAGAATTAGCAGAAATGGTTAGAACCAAACAAATAACGAGTGAAGAGTTAGTAAATATAGCTTATGAAATAATAGAAAGTGAGAATCCTAATTATAATGCAGTAATTACAACTAGAAAAGAACTAGCATTAGAAGAGGCGAAAAATATCCAAGATGTTGGGCAACCATTTATCGGAGTCCCTTTTTTAGTTAAAGGTATTGGGCATACAGTGTCCGGAGGAGAAAATACTAACGGACTTATGGTAAATGCAGGAAAACCGTTGTCAAAAACGGATGGAAGCTATACAAAAAAATATAAAGAATTAGGTTTTATAGTATTAGGACAAACTAATTACCCTGAACTTGCATTAAGGAATATAACTACTTCGGAATTGTACGGAATGACTACAAATGGATGGGATATTAATTATCATTCAGGAGGATCGTCAGGAGGTTCAGCAACGGCAATATCTAGTGGTATGGTTCCAGTTTCTAGTGGTAGCGACGCAGGTGGTTCGATAAGAATACCTGCTTCTTGGAACGGATTAATAGGACTAAAAACGAGTCGCGGAATGACTGATAATGCAAAAAAAGAAACACAAACACCAGCGGTACATTTCCCAATTACAAAATCAGTTCAAGATACAATAACGTTATTTGATTATTTGAAAAAAGCAGAATACGATTCTCCAGAAATAAAAGATTTAAAATCGTTGAAGATAGGATATACAACAAAATCACCTATGGGGACAGAAGTAAGTGAAGATGCTATTAATGCTGTTATGGAAAGTGTCCAATTTTTGAGAGAACAAGGTTTTGTTGTAGAAGAGGTAGAAAATCCTATAGATGGTAGAGAAGTGATGAAAGATTATACTATACTTTCTATAGGTAATGGAGGTTTAGTAGGAACAAGGTTTGAAAATAATTTAATAGAAAAAAATCTAACAAAAGAAAATGTTGATCCTTTAGTTTGGGCGTTATATGTTACAAATAAAGAATATGACAAGAAAAAATTAAAAGAAGATGTAACAAAATCATGGGCTAATATTGAAAAATATAAAAATATAATGGAAATGTTCCATAAGGAATATCCTATATTATTAACACCCACAACAGCAACAACAGCACCGTTAAAAACAGAGACGTTAATAGATAATAAGGATAAAGAAGATTAATATAATATAGAAAATATCGCAAATGAAGAGAGATTTGATTTGTTGTATAGACAATGGGAACCTATGTTAAAGTTAACTCCTTTTACACAAATAGCTAATTTGACAGGAGAACCAGCGATAAGTTTACCTACATATGTTTCTAAAGAAAATTTACCTTTAGGAATAATGTTAAACACATATTGGGGAGGAGATAGAACATTACTTCAATTTGCAAGTTTATTTGAATCAAATAATATGTTGAATACTAAAGATAATTATACAAAAAAGGGAGAAAGTGAAAAACACGAAGTTCCAGTGTATGACTTGAACGGAGATGAAGATCAAGACGGAGTGAGCAATAAAGACGAATTAGAGCAAGGAACAGACCCTGCAGATAAAGAGTCATATCCGACATCAAAAGGACAAGGAACAAAACACGAAATACCAGTGTATGATTTAAACGGAGATGAAGATCAAGACGGAGTGAGCAATAAAGACGAATTAGAACTAGGAACAGATCCTGCAGATAAAGAGTCATATCCGACATCAAAAGGACAAGTAATAAAACACGAAATACCAGTGTATGACTTGAACGGAGATGAAGATCAAGACGGAGTGAGTAATAAAGACGAATTAGAGCAAGGAACAGATCATACAGATAAAGAGTCATATCCGACATCAAAAGGACAAGGAACAAAACACGAAGTTCCAGTGTATGAGCTGAACGGAGATGAAGATCAAGACGGAGTGAGCAATAAAGACGAATTAGAGCAAGG
>CAMEOL010000088.1 GCA_945929765.1 uncultured Gemella sp. | reverse complement strand
CGTACTAACCGTCAAGCTCGTCAATTAGTAAACCACGGACACGTAACTGTTGACGGTAAGAAAGTAGATATAGCTTCTTACCAAGTAAAACCAGGACAAGTGGTAGCAGTTCGTGAAAAATCTCGTAATTTAGAAATAATTAAAGAAGCGGTAGAAATTACAAACTTCGTACCTGAATACTTAACTTTTGATGCTGACAAATTAGAAGGATCATTAGTAAGATTACCAGAAAGAAGCGAATTACACCAAGAAATTAAAGAACAATTAATCGTAGAGTACTACTCACGTTAATAATTAAAAGCCCCTTATACCAATGGTTAAGGGGTGTTTTTTTGTTTAAAGGGGCGAATAAGTGGAAAGTTTTTCTAATTTCGATTTTAGGGCTACAACCATATTTTCTGTTACGTGAGTGTATATTTGTAGTGTTGTATTTATATCTTTATGCCCTAATCGTTCTGATATAACCTTTATAGGTATTCCATCTTCAATAAGTAGTGTCACGTGTGTATGTATGAATGAGTGTGTTGTATATGGTAAATGTTTCAAATTGAAATTCACCATCGATAAAGATATTTCGAATATATATTTTTATAATGTTATATTTCTCAAAAATATCTCTTTTACACGTTCAGAAAAATAAACTTTTCTAATACTAGAGAGGGTTTTAGGAGATGTTAGCTCCATGTTAGCTTGTCAAGTTTGTTCTCTTTTATAATTCTTTCATCTGTCAATCCGTTAATTTAAAATATGTTAGTAGTTTTCATTTTTTATTTCTCCTTTTTTGTTTTTATTTTCGTTTTTAAAAATTTCTAAAAGTTCATTCATATCTTCTTATGTAGCATGATGTCTTACAAATGTTCTAGCACTAGACATATAACTACCTATTCTAGTAGCTTCTCTGTTTCTTTCTTTATACTTTTTCACTGCTCTTAATTGTGCTTCTGATGTTTTCATTAATTTTCTCCTATTTGGTAATTAAAAAGATAATCACTGCTATAATGATAATACCTAAGATAAATTCTATTTTTTCTTTTTTTGTTGTTTTTTTCTATTTTAAATTTTAAGCTTTTTTTCTTATCCATTTTTATCTTCCTTTCTTTTGTTATCTCCCTTACAGTTAATATTACAACCTATATGTTATATATTGTCAACACTTTTTCGGTATTTTTTAAAAATTATTTTCTTTTAAAAAGTGCCTAAAGCATAAAAATGGTGTTTGAAATTAGTTAAAATTAGTGGTTTTATGTTGGTTTTAAAATGCTATTATATCAACGTTTCTTATACTTTGTTGTTGTTTTTGTTTTCATGTTGAATTCAGAAATATGTCCAATACTAATATTTAATTTTTATGTCCAATTAATTGGGGTCATCACATATACCAATTGTTAAGGGATGTTTTTTTGTTTAAAGGGTCGAACAAGGGGAAAGTTTTTCGGTTGTATAATAAATACGGGTGTATGGATTTTTCTCCATGTCCCGTATTTATTATACAAACCAAAAATCTAAGAAGAAAGATAAAAATCAGTAAAAAAAGAAGTTCGCAGACGTCTTAGAAACTTACGAACTTCTTGAAAAATTAGTATTTAAGATTATAAAACTAGCAATAATCTTAAAAGTACTGGTTGAATTTTTAGGTTGAGGTTGACCACGCCTAAGATTTATTATATCATAGTTCTTGGTACTTTAGCGGAAATAAATAAGTTAGTGGTGCCCCACCTAAGATTTATTATATCATACTTCTAATTTAGAAGTAAAAAAATCTCCTGAGAAAAAATGCAGAAGATAAGAACAAATGTAAGGGGACAAAGCCCTCTTACACATAAGTATATCATATTATAGAAGAAAATGAAATATACAGGAGGTAATTTATATGGATAAGGAATTAATTAAATTGTTATTAAAAGTATTGTGGGGCGGGATATCTTTATCAGTATTATTATACTTTATTTATTGGATTATATTTGTATTGTAATTAAAGGAGGTGTTTATAATTGACAGGAAAGATTACATTGAAAGCAGCTCGAGTTAATGCTGGCTTGACTCAAAAGAATTGGCGAAAAAATAGGAAAATCAGAAGTAACAATAGTTAAATGGGAAAGTTATTTTTCAGGCAAATATATTACAATAGAATATCTTGAAAAAATTTTTAAAATACTAAAATTAAATCCTGGTCAGATTTTTTTAAAAAATTAGATTGAATTAAACTCATTTAATTATACAAAATTTTATTGTAAATAGAGAATTTTAACTACTCAGAAAGGAGTGGGAGAGATGGAAAATATTACAGTAAGATTGCAGAAGAATTTATATGATTAATTAAGTTTGTTTTGTTGTTTTTTTAAGTGCCTAAAAAGTGTCTAAGTTTTCTAGTTTTGAAAATTAAGGAATTGCTTTCAACCAGAAAACACTAGTATTGTTTTCTATGTTAATAAACAATGATGTAATTATTATAACGCTTTAATATTAATTTTATATTACAAATAATTAATTAGTAACTATCATATTGTATAATAGTTATATATTTGGTATAATTTATTGGTATTTGTATATTATTTATACGTACACTTAATTAAATATTTTCAGGAGGAAAAAAATCGTGTCAAGTTTATGGCAAGATATTTTATTTACTTTCTTTGGGGGATTAGGTCTATTTCTATTTAGTATTAAATATATGGGGGATGGATTACAATTAATCGCTGGAGATAGAATGAGATATGTACTAGATAAATATACTTCTAAACCTATCTATGCTGTTTTAGCCGGTATATTTGTAACAATACTAATTCAATCTAGTACAGGTACTATTGTTATTACTATTAGTTTAGTAGCGGCAGGATTATTACAGACAAAACAAGCTATAGGAATTGTAATGGGTTCAAATATAGGGACTACGGTTACATCATTTATTATTGGTTTTAATGTTTCTAAATATTCTTTACCACTTGTTTTTGTTGGGGCAGCGATGTTGATTTTCACGAAAAATAAAACTATTAATAGTATAGGACGAGTAGTTTTCGGATTTGGTGGAATTTTCTATGCGCTAAAATTAATGTCTGGTGCTATGAAGCCGATGCAAGAGATGGAGTGGTTTATTAATACATTAAATCAAATTGATCAAAGTGCATTTATTGGTGTAGCTGTTGGAACAGGTTTAACTGTACTTATTCAATCATCAGCAGCAACTATAGCAATATTACAAAATCTTTATGCAGATGGAGCATTAGATTTAACAGCATCTTTACCAGTTCTTTTTGGAGATAACATAGGTACAGCTATAACTACTGCAGCATTAGGATTTGTAGGAACTAGTATCGCAGCGAAAAGGGTAGCTATATCTCACGTATTATTTAATGTTATAGGAACTATTATTTGTTTAATAATATTAAAACCATACACTATGTTTATAGCTTATATTGAACAAGCTTTTTCTTTAAATGAAAAAATGACAATAGCATTTGCACACGGAACTTTTAACGTATTTAACACAATACTACAATTTCCATTCATTTGGCTACTAGTAATAGTAATTACAAAACTTATACCAGGTGAAGATGAAGTTATTAAGTATAGAGCTCAACACTTAGAAACTTCACTAATAACAAGTTCGCCATCTATAGCATTAGGTCAAGTAAGACTTGAATTTATCGATATGGTAGCTTTAGCGAAAAAAGGTTTAGATAATGCAACACAATATTTCTTAACACAAGAAGAAAAATTAAATGATCGTGGTCAAAAGATCGAAGAAGCAATTAATAATATTGATGAAGAAATGACTAATTATTTGACAATGTTATTTAGAGAAAAATTAAGTAATAAAGAAGGGGTAGTAGCTTCATCATTATTAGATGGGACACGAGACATTGAGAGAGTTGGAGATCATGCACGAGATATTTTAATAGGTGTTAATTATCAAATTAAGAAAAATGTTAATTTTTCTGATTTAGCAAAATCAGAAGTTTCAGAACTACATACATTGTGTGATAAAATGTTAGAATTAACTGTCTCTGCTTTGGAGAAACAAGACAACCTAATAGCTCACGATGCATTGAAAATATGTGATGAAGTTTATGAATTAGAAAAAACTATAAGAAAAAATCATACTCAAAGAATGAAAGATGGAGTGTGTGAGATATCTGCAGGAGTTCTTTATATGGATTTAACTAACCACTATGTGAGAGTTGCAGAGCACTTAAGAAATATTCTTGAGAAAAAATTAGCAGGAACATTGTCATAATTATGAAAAATTATAAATTTTACCTTTTCATTTTTGTAATATTTGTAATGTTTATTATCTTAATATACAGATTATTTACTATCCAAATGTAGTTTGTTACTATGTATTAAGATTGAATTTAAGTTTAAATAAAATATCGATTTGTAAAGATATATATAATTTGAAACGCCTAAGTATAGTGATAACTACTTAGGCGTTTTATTGACGTTTGATAATACTTTATAATAGTATTTTGAATGTTATAAATGATTTAGAGTAACCTATGAAATTTACTTATAGTATGTAATTATTTTAAGTAGTTTCTCTTTTTTGTTAATAAGCAATGTGCGAAAAAATATATACAATAATTAAATAAAAGTTCTAATAAAACTAAATTTTATATTTTATTTCTAAAAACAATATAAACAGCGTTTTAGCCACTTGATATGGCGTTATTGAGTTTGCTTTTTTCAATGACACATGTTATAATGGTAAATATTTGATTAGATTATTGGAATAAATATGGAGGAAATAAGTCATGTTTAAATTTTTAAAAGACGTGGTAGCTGAAATGAAAAAAGTAAGCTGGCCAACAGGCTTTGAGTTATTAAAGAAAACTGCAATTGTTATTTTTGCTGTAAGTTTAGTAATGGCGTTTACT
>CAMEOL010000087.1 GCA_945929765.1 uncultured Gemella sp. | reverse complement strand
AGAAGCTTTTTATTGTTTGCCGGATGATTTGATGAGTATTAGACAAGCTGTTGATTTGGCCTATAACAAAGAAAAAAATTCAGTATTACAAGAACGAATTTTTAAAGAATATACTTGGGAAAAAGCTGCTGAGAAAACGTTAATGGCTTATAAATCGGTATTAGGAATATAAAACATGATAAAAAAAGTAATGTTAGTTTTTGGTACGAGACCAGAAGCAATAAAAATGTGCCCTTTAGTGAAAGAGCTACAAAACATAAGTCGCATTGAGACTGTAGTTTGTGTAACAGGGCAGCATAGAGAAATGTTACAACAAGTATTGGATATATTTTCTGTAATTCCTGATTATGATTTATCAATAATGAGAGATAATCAAAGTCTCTTTACTATTACAACAGATATTCTAGAAAAATTAAAACCAGTGTTAGAAAAAGAGCAACCTGATATTGTTCTTGTTCATGGAGATACCACAACGACTTTTGCAACTTCTTTAGCTGCATTTTATTTAGGAATTAAGGTAGGGCATGTAGAGGCAGGTCTACGAACTTATGATTTACATAGTCCTTTCCCTGAAGAGTTTAATCGCCAAGCTGTTTCTATTATTGCGGACTATAATTTCGCACCTACGAAAATATCGAAGCAGAACTTACTTAATGAAGGAAAGAAAGAACATACAATTTTTGTGACGGGAAATACAGCAATAGATGCATTACAAACCACGATCAAAGATGATTATTCACATCCATATTTAGATTGGGTAAATTCTTCAAAATTAATAATGATAACAGCACATAGACGTGAGAATTTAGGGAAACCAATGGAAAATATGTTTAGAGCGATCAAAAGAGTTCTAGATGAAAACGAAGATGTAAAGGCGATCTATCCAATTCATAAAAACCCTAAAGTACGGGAAGCCGCGAATAAAATTTTTGGAGCGGACTCTCGTATTAAAATTATAGAACCATTAGAAGTAATAGATTTTCATAATTTCCTAAATAAAAGTTATTTAATTTTAACTGATTCAGGCGGTATACAGGAAGAAGCTCCTTCTTTAGGAAAGCCAGTCCTGGTGATGCGTGATACTACAGAAAGACCAGAAGGAATAGAAGCAGGAACGTTAAAATTGGTTGGAACAGAAGAAAATTCTATTTACCAGAATTTTACTTTATTATTAAAAAATTCTAATGAATACAATAAAATGGCTCAGGCAAGTAACCCATATGGTGATGGTACTGCAAGCAAGAAAATTGTTAATATATTATTAGAACAATAATTTTAGGTATATGTGTATGTTAGAAGCTAAGAATAAAATAGATTTTGTTGTTACATGGGTAGATGGGAATGATCCTGTTTGGTTGGCTTCTAAAGCAAAATATGCTAAAGAGGCTAATGTAGTTTTAAATTCTGATGCTAGATATAGAGATTGGGAAATTTTTAAATACTGGTTTCGTACAGTAGAAAAATATGCACCTTGGGTAAATAAAATATTTTTAATTACTGAAGGACATCTACCTGAATGGATTAATTTAGAACACCCTAAGTTAGTTCATGTCAAACATTCTGATTATATTGATTTAGAATATTTACCAACATTTAGTTCTCATCCTATTGAATGGTATTTGCATAAAATTGAAGATCTTTCTTGTTACTTTGTCAGTTTTAATGATGATATGTTTATTAATGCTGAAGTAACTCCGGAAGATTTCTTTATTGGTGGCATTCCAAGGGATTGCGGTGTTTTTAGCCCAATTGTACCTAATCCAGGTGGAATTTCCTCAATGGTATTGAATAACCTCGAAATCATTAATAAAAATTTCTCGCAAAGGAAGGTTATAAAAAAATGGTTCTTCAAATTTTTCAATTTAAAATATAAAAAGCATTTGATTAAAAATTTTTGTACACTACCTTGGAGTCCTATTTTAGGATTTTACGATAATCATATTCCTATTTCTTATGATAAGATATATTTTAAGAAAATATGGGAACAAGAGGAAAATGAAATTAGGAAAACATGCTCGCATAAATTTAGGCAAAAAGATGACATTACTCATTGGTTAGTCCGTTATTGGCAATTATGTGATGGTCATTTTATTCCAAGAAATGTTGATTGGGGAGCATATTATAATATCTCATCAGATATTGACGATATTTGTTTTGATATTGAAAATAGCTATCATAAAGTTATATGTCTCAATGATGGGGATTGTGTTGATAATTTTGATGAATTAAAAAGAAAACTGATTATGTCACTTGAAAAAAAATACAGTGAGAAATCTGGATTTGAGAAATAGTAAGATAATCATTTATATTTAAAATTATTCTTAGTGAGAGTATTTTTATTTTAGAAGGCGTATATATGAGAAAGGTTATGCTAGTTTTTGGAACTCGTCCAGAAGCTATTAAAATGTGTCCTTTAGTGAATGAGCTAAAGAATAATGCTAATTTTAAAACTATTGTATGTGTAACAGGACAGCATCGTGAAATGTTACAGCAGGTTCTTGATGTTTTTAAAGTAAAACCTGATTATGATTTAAATATTATGAAAGAAGGGCAAACTCTTTATAGTATTACAACAAGTATTCTTGAGAAAATGAAACCAATTTTGGAGAAAGAAAATCCAAATATTGTTTTGGTACATGGCGATACAAGCACTACTTTTGCAGCTTCTTTAGCGGCTTTTTACTCAGGTATTAAAGTTGGACATGTGGAAGCTGGATTGAGAACTTACGATTTACATAGCCCATTCCCAGAGGAATATAACCGTCAGGCGGTCTCAATTGTTTCTGATTTTAATTTTGCACCGACAGAACAGGCTAAAGAGAACCTTCTTAAAGAAGGGCGTTGTGCAGAAAAGATTTTTGTTACTGGGAATACAGCAATAGACGCATTAAAAACAACAGTGTCAGAAGAATATCACCATGAGTTATTTGATTGGATTGGCAATTCAAGATTGATTATGTTGACCGCTCATCGACGTGAGAATCTAGGTATTCCAATGGAAAATATGTTTAAGGCAATTAAGCGTGTTTTACAAGAAAATGCGGATGTCAAAGTTATTTATCCTATCCATAAGAATCCCATTGTACGAGAAATCGCGAATAGAATTTTGGGTAATGAAAGTAGAATCAAATTAATTGAACCATTAGAAGTTATTGATTTTCATAATTTTCTAAAGAAAAGTTATTTTATTTTAACCGATTCAGGTGGTATTCAAGAAGAAGCGCCATCTTTAGGAAAACCAGTTTTAGTTATGCGTGATACGACAGAGCGACCAGAAGGCGTATTAGCAGGTACACTAAAATTAGTTGGTACAGAAGAAGAAACTATATACAAAGAGTTTTCCGCCTTACTTAATGATGATCAGGCTTATGCTAAAATGAGCGAAGCGAGTAATCCATATGGTAATGGAACTGCAAGTCAACAAATTGCAAAAATTTTAGCAATTGGTTTATAGTTCTATTCTGAAAAGAGGTCTTATTGTGAAAAAAATTACAATCGTACACTGGGGGGATTTTATTAAATATCCTCCAGTTATTAGTTTAATAGAAAATTTATTACAAAAAAATATTAAAGTTGATTTGATTAGTTCTACAGAGATAAATAGAGTCCCTAATATTATTAGAGAAAATGATCATTTTAATTATCTTTATATGCCAATGAATATACGCAAGGGGATAATTGCAAAATTAGCACGTTTATTTATTGATAGAAGTTACTTAAAAAAACTTGTTAGTAAGTCTATGCAAGATTCTGATCTTTTATGGACAACTACTGATATAGCTATCAAAATGTTAGGTGATGAGGTTTTGAAATATAAACATATTATGCAGTTGATGGAATTAGTCCAAAGGATGCCTTTATTTTTAAAATCTAAATATTTTGATTTTCCCATTGCAAAATATGCTAAATCAGCTCATAAAGTAGTTGTGCCAGATATGGATAGAGCCTATATTCAGCAGGTGTGGTGGGAGTTAAAGTCTACTCCTGTAGTTTTACCAAATAAACCCTATACAATTCCTCAAAATATGTCTTTTTCAGAAAAAACATTAATTGCCATAGAGAAAATTAAGGCTGAAAGACGAAAAATTTTGCTCTATACAGGGATAATTACAGCAGAAAGGAATATTGAGGACTTTGCTAATGCTATAAAGGGACGAGATGATTATTGTCTTTATATAGTTGGAGAAGTCAAAGAACTAAAAGAAAAATTTGAAAAATTATTTCAAGAAAATGAACAAGTTGTTTATTTGGGCTACCATAATGCACCATCTCATCTTGAATTTATTAAATATGCACATATAGGTCTAACTCCTTATCGCCCAGTCAAGTCATCTATTCACCCTGAGATAAATGCTCTTTATTGTGCTCCAAATAAAATTTATGAATATAGTGCTTTTGGAGTGCCTATGATTGGAACCAATGTACTAGGCTTATTACGTCCATTTGAACAATATGGAATAGGAAAGTGTGCAAAAGATATGACAACATCTGAAATATCGAAATGTATTGAGTATATTGATTCTCACTATGATGAAATGAGTCAAAACTGTTTAGATTTCTTTGCTAAAGATGATTTAGATAAGATAGTGAAAGAGATTATTGAATAATGACAACGTTAAAATTATCAACACTGAACAATATAATAATATCATTTTTTGTGCTAATTATGATTGGTGCATTGAGATTATTTCCTGATATTCTAGGGGATTATAATCAGCTGTTTTTAATAGATCTCTATGCTATTATGATAAGTATTATTATATTTTTTCTAGGGAATTTTAGTTTAAAAAATGAAATTAAATTCTTGAATCGTTATTTCTTCTTCTATATTATTTTTATTTTAGTAATGGGGGGGTACTCTTTCTTTAAGTATCAATATTCATTAGAATCTTTTGTAAAAAATTTTTATTTGTATTACTT
>CAMEOL010000086.1 GCA_945929765.1 uncultured Gemella sp. | reverse complement strand
GGAAAATATATTGATTTCGAAGCTAAAGAGACTACTTCTACGACATCATTTTCTCTTAGCAATATCCACGATCACCAAATTGTCCATATGAATGCTGTAGCACGTCATGGAGGAATTGCATTTATAATTGTTAGATTCAAAAAGATTGATCAAACTTTTATTATGCCTATAAAAAAACTTATGATTTTTTGGGAACGAGCTAAAAATGGTGGTAGAAAATCTATAAAATTATCAGAATTCCAAAAATTTAGTTTTAATATTAATTTTGATTATAAAATTAGACTTGACTATATTTCAATAATAAAACAATATGAAAGTGAGTTTAAATAATGCAAAAATGGACAAACTTTATTAAATATATTAGTGCTGTTTTTTTCTTCGTTATTTCTATATTAACGGTAATCGTCGCTTTATTTCTATTTAGAGAATTTAGCAAGGCTCCTGAAATAACAAGAGAAAGTTTAGTCGACTCGCTAACTTCTCGTATATACGATAAAGATAATAATTTAATTGCTACAGTAGGAAATGAACATCGTGAATTTGTTTCGAGCGAAGATATACCTGATACAGTAAAGGATGCTGTCTTATCCATTGAAGATTCTCGATTTTATTCTCACGTTGGATTAGACCCTAAACGTATCGTTAAAGCTGTAATCGTAAATTTATCTTCAGGATCGTCACGTGAAGGTGGGAGTACAATTACTCAGCAAGTTGTAAAAACTTCACTTCTTACATCTTCTAAAACATACGAACGAAAACTACAAGAGGCATTTTTATCGTTAAAATTAGAAAGTAAATACACTAAAGATGATATTTTAGAAATGTATTTAAACAAGATATTCTATTCAGATAATCAATACGGAATAAAAACAGCAGCCAAATACTTTTATAATAAAGAATTAAAAGATCTATCTATTCCACAGATTGCTTTGTTAGCAGGATTACCTCAACAACCTATGGTTTATAACCCATATGATAATCCTGAAGCTGCTAAAGATAGAAGAAATACTGTACTATATGCTATGTATAACAACAATAAAATTACTAAAGCACAATACGATGAATATATAAATGTTCCTATTGATGATGGATTAATAAATAAAAATAGTAGCAATAGACAATTACAGACTATCTCTAATCCTAAGTATGGAGCTTATATAGACTTTGTAGTTAAAGAAATAAGATCTGCATCTATATTCTCTGAAGAAAAAGATCCTTTTTCATTAGGATTAAAAATATATACTAATTTAGACCCTAAATTACAAGAATATGTTCAAACTATGCTAGATGAACAGCATACTCCTATGAGACCTCACGCTTCTCAAGCATCAATATCTGTTCTTAATACAAAAAATGGACTTGTTGAAGCTATTGGAGGTGGAAAAAATTACAAATATGGCGGATTTAATTATTCTATAGATGCCAAAATTCAACCTGGTTCTTCTATAAAACCTATTATTGATTATGCCCCAGGGATAGAATACTATAACTGGGATTCACAAACAAAATTCCTTGACACCCCATATTTAATAGCAGGTACTAACTTTTATATTCAAAACTGGGATCGTGCTTATCACGGAAATATTGCAATGAGAAATGCCTTAGCTATGTCATATAATATCCCTGCTGTTCGAGCGTTTGAAAGTGTTGGTTTTGAAAGAAGTAAGTATTTCGCAGAAAAATTAGGAATAAATATAACCTCAGAAGTTCCTACTACAGCTATAGGCGGTAGTGTCGATAATGTGTCACCTATGCAAATGGCTGCCGCATTCGCTGCTTTTGGTAATGAGGGAGTATACAATAAACCTTCAAGTATTGTTAAAGTAATAGATAGATATAACAATGAAATTTCCGGGATAAAACCTGAACCTAAAAGAGCGATGAACGCTTCTACCGCTTTTATTATTACAGATATGTTAAAAGATGTATTAACTACTAACGGTACTTCACCTAATGGTAAAGTGGCAGGTTTTGATATGGCTGGTAAATCTGGTTCAAGTACTTTTGATGACAGCGCTGCTATAAATTACGGTATAGACGTAGTAAATTCAACTAAAGATAGTTGGATGGTTGGTTATACTACAGAACATACAGTTGCTGTGTGGCAAGGTGCAGACAATTTGGACTCTGCTGCTAAAGCTCTTAGTCAAGAACAAGATGAAACAACTCAACTTATAATGGCTAACGTTATGAGTCAGGCTCACAACAATACACCTCCAGAACAATTCAAAGTTCCGGATACAATAGAAAAATCAGGATCTGTATACTACGCTAAAGATCGAAATACCGAAACAGATCACCTATATGCAGGAACTTCTTTAGATGCTGTATATCAATCAAAAATATCTCAAAAAAATAGAGAAGACAGACTATTAGCAGAACAAGCTACACAAATAGCTAGAATACTACCAACTGCACCTACTACTAAGAAAACAACTACAACTAATAAATCTACTACAACTAACAGATCTACTACAACTAACAAATCTACTGCAACTAGCAGTACAACTAGGAGAACTGGATAATAAATCAACTATGATAAATTATGTCCTCTAAATCTTAGGATTCCTGGCGAATAAGGTAGTTAAAAAAATAAGTATAATATTCTTATGCAGTGAAAATTCGTTGCGTAAGAATATTTTTATAATCATCATTAACATATATAAGCATAATAGTCTGTATAATAAATGCGGTATGTGATTTTTTATCATAGACCTCATTTATTATACAGACTCATTATTTTTCTATACAAATTTCTTGTATGAAATCGTCCAAGCTATATTTTAATAAATATTTTTCTAATTCTGAAATAATTGACAAGTGTGCCATATTATTTACCGTAGTTACTAAAACAACAAATTTAATATTTACATTATCTAATGCTATACTATTTTTTAACTGTAGTACACTAATGTATGGATCCGTCCTTGAATTTTTAGATTTGACGCAAAGTAACAGTGTATCATTATTTAATATAGAATAATTCGAATTACTGTATATTGATTTTTTTAAATAATAGATATCTTCAAAAAAGATAATATTCTCTTTTAATAATGGTTCGCTTAATATAGTTATAGCATTTTGTAAATTTAAATTATTATCTGCAAAAACTATCTTATCCCTAGTTAATATTTCGTTCAAAGTTTTATTTTCTTTAACATCTGATTTCAAAATATCGCCTTGTTTTAATATATTATTAAGTTTAATTTTAAATTCTGCAATATCTTTACTATCTTTTATGTAATCAACTAGTAATCTATCTATTTTTTTATCTATTTCTTCAATATTTTTATATGTTTTTATATTATTTTTAAAATTAATTATTTTCTCGATATCTTCTGTAGTTATTAATGGACTAACTAGTACATACGGTAATGAAACTTCTAAAAATTCCGTACTTATTATAAAATCTACAGCTTCATATTCATTTATATTTTCCTTAGTTGTAACACCTAAAACATTGCAATTTGGTAAATAATATTTACATTGTTTTTCTATAAGATTTTGAATAGAATAGAGTTCTTCCGTAACTATTAACACTTTTTTTATTTTATTTATTTCTTGTTTACTATTTACTATTTCTGAACCGAAATGCAAACTTATATACGCAATATCAGATTTTGTGAAATTTATAGAATATAAACTTTCCAGAAAGCGAACAGACAATTTCGTAGCTAAATATACATCTTTGTAATTAGATATTATTTTAGAAGTTAATTTATTATTAGTAACAATATTATATTTTTTTCTAAATAATAAAGATTTAAAATGTGTAATTAATCTATCTGCAAATTTTTCTTTATTATTAAACTTAACTCCAGAATTATTTTCAAAAATTTCTATCATAGTGTGTATATTTTTCGACAGTACTTTATAATCATCACTACTATTATGTGTATCAAAATCTTTTTTTAAACATAATAATATTATAGAAAGTAAAATTTTCTCTCTTTTATTAAGTTTTATATTATGCAAAACATCTAGCTCTTTCGTCATCTCACTTATAAAAGAATATTCTATTCTACCTAAAATTAACTGCTCATATTCATCTATATGCAAAGCAAAATCTACTTTTCTTATAGCCATAACTATATATGGAAAAGCAAATAAAAACTTTTTCTTTTCAGAAATAGAAATATTTTTCCCTACTACTTTTACATGACCTTCTAAAATAAAAACTAAATTCACATAAAAGGAAGTTGTAAACATTTTATCTTTTTTGAAAAATACATTATTTATTAAATATTTTAACTTGTCATTTTTATAACAATATAACTCATTTATTATATAATAAACATATTGTACGACCTCTAAATCGCTACCTAATAAAAAATAACCACGTTTTTTACTTACTTCTAAACTAACATTAAATTCTGAATTTTTAATACTTTCTTTTAAGTCTTTAAGATCATTTACTATTGTATTCCTACTCACAAAACAAATATCCATTAACAAATCTATAGTTATTTTTTCTGGATAAGAAGATATTAAAATCGCTATAAATAACTTTCGTTCTTCAATATTCAAAAAATAATTTGTATTATCATAATTTTGTAACATCTTTTTTAAAAATATTTGTTGTTTTTCATCTATTACAATACCTACATTTGATTTGTTTAATATTTTTTCACATTCGTTATTTTTTGCAATTTCATCATTTAATTTGTCTAAATTATAATATATTACACGTCTATTTTGAGATAAGTTTTGAGCTATACTTGTTATCGTTCCAATATTTTTATTTTGAACTAGATATTCTAATAAATCGTAAAATTTTTTATCTACTATCATTTTTATCACCCTACTTCAATAAATAACAACATAATATATTTCCTTTCACTTAAATTATAACAAAAAAATGTACATATATTCAAATATTACATTCCAACTATACATTAAAATTCACTAATAAAATTTCTATTGTAACC
>CAMEOL010000085.1 GCA_945929765.1 uncultured Gemella sp. | reverse complement strand
GGATAATGCCGCTATAACATTTCTTATATCTCCAGGAGAAGGAATATTCATATCACTACGTATTTTCCCGCTACTTCCACCATCATCTGCAACGGTAACTATAGCAGTAATATCTAAAGGATATTTTTTTAATCCACGTAACAAAACTGATAATCCTGTTCCTCCTCCTATTGCTACTAATTTCAAATCTTTCATGCCTATCTACCCATATTTATGTCTCTATGCGATATATAAGTTTTGTATCCTGCTTTCTCTATATCCTCAAAAAGCTTTCTAGCTATACTAACCGAACGGTGCTTCCCTCCGGTACAACCTATCGCTATAGCGACTTTATCTCTTCCTTCATATTGATATTTTTCGATCATATAAATTATTAAATCTTTCAACTTTTCATAAAATTGAATAGTCATCTCATCTGAACAAACGTAATTATACACTTCTTCATCTAGCCCCGTCTTATCTCTAAGATTGTCTATATAGAACGGATTACGCAAAAATCTTACATCGATAACATTATCAGCATCTATAGGTACACCATACTTATATCCAAAACTAAATATAGAAACGTGATATTTTTCTATTTTTTTAATACTAAAATCGTAAGAAATTTTTTCTACTAAATCTTTCACTTTTAAATTTGTAGTATCATAAATATAATTAGCATTAGCTTTAATATTCTCAATATATTCTCGTTCTTTTTTTATTCCTTCTAATAAACTCTTCTCTACTGATAAAGGATGATTTTTTCTAGTTTCTTTGTAACGAGTAACTAACACTTCGTCACTACAATCAATATAAATAACTTTCACATTAAAACTATCTTCTAATAATAAATTATTTATTAGTGTACTAAGCTCTAAAGAGAAATTTTTACTTCTTATATCTATACTAATAGCCGCCTTAGAAATATCTTTTTCTACTAACAATTTCAAAAAAGCATCAACTAACAATGATGGCATATTATCTACACAAAAATACCCAAAATCTTCAAAGACATTTAGTGCTGTGTTTTTTCCTGCTCCACTTATCCCCGTAATAATTACTAGATCTCGTTTCATAATATTCAACCCCTTTCTATTTTGCTTCGTACCAATTATCTCCTATAGACGAATCAGCTTTTAATTTTACTTTTAATTTTGCTGCATTTTCCATTAATTTTTTAACTTCTTTTTCTAATTGTTGAGCATCATCTTTATGCACATCAAAAATTAACTCATCATGTACTTGTAGTAACATTTTTGCTCTTATGTTGCTTCTTTCTAAATAATCCTGAACTTTAATCATAGCTATTTTTATAATATCTGCAGCTGTTCCTTGTATTGGGCTGTTCATAGCTATTCTCGAATTTAAGTTTACTATCATCTTGTTTCGACTATTAATTTCTGGTAGGTAACGACGACGCTTAAATAAAGTTTCTACATACTCATTATCTTTCGCAAATTGGACTATGTCGTCCATATATTTTTTTACACCACTAAATGTAGCTAGATACTTATCAATAAACTCTTTCGCTCTTTTTCTTGTTATTCCTAGATTGTTAGATAATCCAAAATCAGAAATACCATAAACTATACCAAAATTTACAGCCTTTGCTTCACGACGCATAGCCTCTGTGACTTCTTCTAATTTCACTCCATTTACTTGAGAAGCAGTTTTTGTATGAATATCTTCATCGTTATTAAATGCCTCCAGCATAACTTCATCGTTAGAAATGTGTGCAAGAACTCGCAATTCTATCTGTGAGTAGTCTATCGCCAAAATTACATTATCGTCAGAAGACGGAACAAACGCCTTCCTAATTTTCTTTCCTTCTTCGATACGAATAGGGATATTTTGTAAATTGGGATTTATCGAAGAAAGACGTCCTGTTGCTGCTAATGTCTGTTCGTAGCGTGTATGAATCTTTCCTTCTGGCGTAATATCTTTTACTAACCCACTAGCATATGTAGAATTTAATTTTGTTATCGTACGGTATTCCATAATTAGTGGAATTATTGGATGTTTATTTTCTAGGGCTTCTAGTACTTCGACTGCTGTCGAATATCCTGTTTTTGTTTTTTTCACAGGTGGTAATCCTAAATCTTCGAAAAGAACAACACCTAGCTGTTTTGGTGAAGATACGTTAAATTCTTTACCTGCTAATTCGTGAATTTCTTTTTCTAACTCTCCCTCACGTTTTACTAGCTCTTCGCTAATTTCAGAAAGTGTATCTTTATTGACGCAAATACCCGAAAATTCCATCTCTGTTAATACTTTTGCTGTTGGCAATTCTATGTCAGTATATAAGTCAAAATTATCTCGTTCTTTTAATATCTTCTCTAACTCGAACTTTAACTCATGGTTCATATATGCCTTCTTAGCTATATATTCTACCAAGATATTTTCTTCTGGCAACGTTCTTTTTGCACCTTTTCCATAGATATCTTCGTCTTTTTCTATAAATTCTCCTAAATAGTGCCCTGCAATCTTATCAAAACTATCACCCACAGAAGAATCAATAATATAACTCGCAATTCTTCCGTCGAATATGTTACCGTTGATTTTCAGATTATGTTTCTTTGCGATATACATTACTTTTTTGGCATCATAAATATTTTTAGCTGCATTACTCTCTAAATATTCTCTTACAAATTTATTGTTAAAGAAATTGTCCTCACTAAAGTAATAACACTTTTCATTCCCAAAAACTGCTACCCCTAAAACAGCGCTGTTGTGATAGTCTTCTGTAAAACATTCTAACTGTATACTGCTATTATCAAAATTCAATTTAGTATTTTCATCTGCCGATAATATTTCTAATTTGAAATTTTCTTTAACTTTTTCGACAGCACTTATTTTTTTCAGAAAAGATGTAAACTCAAGTTTTTCATATAATTTTAATTTCAAATCTATGTTTTCTTGGAATGTTAAATTTTCGACATCATGATTTAAAGGAACTTCTGTAAAGATAGTTGCTAACTTCTTACTAACGATAGCGTCTTCTTTGCCATTTTCTAAGCGTTCTTTTAATTTTGCTCCACTTATACTATCAATGTTAGCCAATACCTCTTCTACTGTTCCATATTCCTTTAATAATTTTATTGCTGTTTTTTCACCGATTCCGGCTATACCAGGAATGTTATCAGACTTATCTCCCATCAATCCTTTCATATCGATTATTTGTAATGGCTCTAGTCCGTACTTTTCTTCGATAAATCTAGGTGTGTAGTAATCTATGTCTGTTACACCTTTTTTTGTATAATAAATTGTTGTTTTTTCTGTCGCTAACTGTGTTAAGTCTTTGTCTCCCGATACAATAACAACTTCATAGCCGTTACTTTCTGCTTTTCTGGCATAACTACCGATAATATCATCGGCTTCGTATTCGTCATGTTCTTCGTACTTTATGCCGAAACTATCTAACAACTCTCTAACATAAGCGAATTGTTCTACTAATTCACTCGGTGTCTTATCTCTAGTTCCTTTATATGCTTCGTAGCTCTTGTGACGAAATGTAGCTTTCCCCTTATCAAAAGCAACTAAAGCATAGTCTGGTTTAACGTCTTCTAGTAATTTTTCTAGCATTAGTGTGAAACCATACACACTATTTGTATACAATCCTTTTTTATTTTTTAATAACGGCATGCCATAAAAAGCTCGAAAACTTAAGCTATTACCGTCTAACAATATTATTTTTTTTGACATAATTAATCCTCTAATAAATTTAATAATTAAATTATACCATAAATATTAATATAAGTAATGTGTCGGTATTTATTAGTACTTATAAATGTCGTTATAAAAAAACATCCCTAAGGATGTTGAATTAAAATAATATTTTGAAGCCACTGTGTTTTCTGTTGTATTCATTATTATTTTTGGCTATAATTGTATATGGAGGGTGAAGTTAGAGGTAGAAATATCTCGTTAAAGGTGGCGACTACAACTTTACGAAAGGACGTGGTGCTTATGTATGTAGGTATCGAAATCTGGAAGAAAGGAGTAGCTAATGTCTATATATGAGGCGTTGCAACTAATGATAGCATTCGCAGCACTTGTTGTTGGAATCTTAACATTAGTTGTAGCTATAATTGTCCTTAAAGACAAAAAATAACCATCTTTAGCTTTGACCGAGAGAAAGATAGTTATTTACTATAATTTTTTTGAGTCGCCGTCTTTAAAACGGTGCCCTCTTTCATATTTTTATTTTAACATATTAAAATTTATTTTTCAACGACTTTGTCGTTGTTTTTCTATAGTTTTAACACTTTACATTTTGTCTAATTGTAAACGTATAATACAATCTCTTTTCTTAGTATTAAATTTACACTTTCTACTACATTTATTGTGTATATTAATTTTCTTACTTTTATACTAAATTTAAATTCCGTACCATTCTCTATACTATACTAACAAATTCACCTTTGCAACTTTTTTCCTACTCCCTATCAAGCTCTGCTGAACTATAGGTTATGTAATCTTCGTAATAGTAACTTGCGTCTAATCCTTTCATAAAGAACTCTCTACTTTCTACTTCATCACTTAGAGCATTTTCCAATACATATTTAATCTCAATGTCACGAATAGGGCTTCTTTCCATAGCTAGAATATAATCCTCTTTATTAATTTTATTCCAATCGATAACTTTTCCTAATTCTTTTTTTAGGATATGATCCAACCACAGTCTCATACTACGACCATTCCCCTCACGAAAAGGATGAGCTATGTTCATTTCGACATATTTCTCGACTATTTCATCAAAATTTTTTTGTGGCATTTTATCAATATTAGCTAGAGCTACATCCAAATACATTACGGAAGCGAAACGAAAATTACCTTTAGCTATATTTACTGTACGGAGAGAACCTGCAAAATCATAAAGTTCTTCGAATAAAAACTTATGAATATATGAAAGTGTCTCAAATTTCCCAGCATCTTTATCAACAAGTAAGTTTTCT
>CAMEOL010000084.1 GCA_945929765.1 uncultured Gemella sp. | reverse complement strand
ACAGATCGAATGATTGAAACTCATTAAAGTATCAAGATACAATAGTTTTACAGGATACAAAAAATAAATGTGTAGTTCTTTTCACAGATGAAGGACAAAGATCAAAAGACTTATTAAAATAGATTATTAAAATTTCTAGTCAGCATAAGTCATATCTATGTGATATGGCTTTTTTTGTGATTAGCAAAAGCCTTGATAATATGATATAATAAAATCAAGGGTTTAGGAAATCATTAAAAGATGCGACATGGAATAGCCAAAAACGAAAGATTTGGGTATGGAATTAGTAAGGGATGTAGTTTGTCAGCTTTATACCTACAGAACTAGCGATAAAAAAGACCCTGAGACAATAAAAGCAGTCGCAGAGTTATTAAAGGTATATTCAGAATTACCTTTATAAAAAAATCGCATGTTTACTTTTTGATGTTTCTTGACCGAAATCTTGATTGCTTGAAGTTCACCAAGATTTACATAGTAAAAATCTGAAGAAGTACTATGTATAACTGGAGGAAATATAAAATTTAAAAGGCATAAGTGATAGATTTGTAAATTAGAAGTTGTGGAGGTAATTATGATACAGGGAAAAGAAGGGCTTCTTGGATTATTTTTAATTATTATGGGATTGTCAATGTTTATGATGTGTTCAGTATATTATAAAACAAGGAAAATGCAATATGGGTGGATGACATTTGGTTTCTTTTATACTTTTGGTATTCTTATGTTGATGACTGATAATCCTATAAAGTCATATTTGAAAGTATCATCAAATAGTAATTTTTATTCTATACCTTCTCTTATAATTTTAATCATAGGTATCATGTTATCTTATATTTTGTTAAGTGACAAAGGTGAAAAATATGTAATTGTAGGAATTTTATTCAGTGTAGGAGTACACTTTATACCATTTACTTCAATTTATACTATTGTTTTAAGTGCTTTAGTCACTTTGAATGCTCTATATTCTTTTATCAAAAAAGATAGTTCTGTTTTTAAAACACTTTTAATAGATGCACTATTGAAAATTGTTATGGGATTTGTATTATTGTTTATATAGAATTACAAATCCCAGTTTGTCGAACTGAATATAACAAATAACTAAGACATTTATGATATAAAAGTTAAAATAAGATTACCCAAATTGTTTCGTGTAAAAATCCCCAATTAGAAACAAGAAGGTAATCTTTTTTGATAAGCAAGAGGTAACTCTCTGTTTATCAGAAAACAACAAGTAAACGAACAAGTCATATCTATGTGATATGGCTTTTTTTGTGGTTAGCAAAAGACTTGGATAATATGATATAATAAAATCAAGGGTTTAGGAAATCGTTAAAAGATGCGACATGGAATAGCCAAAAACGAAAGATTTGGGTATGGAATTAGTAAGGGAACTAGCTTGACCACAGAATAGTGGCAAGCGTTCTTGGACGAGATTGCTTGCAATCCGACCAAGTTGTTCGGTTGCACCCCCTAAGATGGCTTTGCACACCCCTAGCGTAAAAAAAGGAGAAAATTGTATGATAAAACTCATTGCGACAGATGTTGTAATTAGTTAATTGATACAAATAGATTATAGAAAAAATCAATATATCGTAAATAATAAATTATTTAAGCCAAAAACATAAGAAGATTATATTTTAAAAAGATATAGAATATGAAATATAGTAATTGATTTTTTATTATGTTAAAAGGTATTAGATATTGTTAAAAAGTTTAATTCTATGGTAAAACGTTAAAATGTAATAAAATGAATATGGAAAATAATTATTAATTAGGTTTTATTGAAAATTTAATAGCACAGGATATGCTAAAAATAGTAATTTAAACACTGAATAGTAACTAAATTACTATTTTTTGTTTATAAAATTAAAATATAAACATTTGATGTTGTTTTGTTGTTTGAAATATTGTATAATGTTGGTAAAGGGTACAAAGGAGGTATAAATATGAACAAGTTTCAACGACATCAGGAAATAACTAAACTTGTAAACAAAAAAGGAACAGTTAGAATTTCTGAAATTATGGAAACATTTGGAGTAACAGATATGACTGTCCGAAGAGATTTGATTGAACTTGAAGAACAAGGTGTATTGAAAAAAATACATGGTGGAGCAAGATCAAATTCAGCCTTTCAATATAATGAAGTATCTCATAGAGAAAAACATACTCAAAATCCAGAAGAAAAATTAAAAATTGCTAAAATAGCGACTAAAATAATAGAAGAAAGAGATACTATATTTTTAGGACCAAGTACAACAGTAGAAATATTTGCTGAAGAAATTCAAAATACAAACTTAACTGTGGTTACAAATTGCTTACCAGTATTTAATATCCTATCTAAGAAAAAATCAGAAACATTTAAAGTCTTTTTACTAGGTGGTGAAATGCGACAAATTTCTGAATCATTTGTAGGAGAAATCACTAACAACAGTATTGAAAAAATGCATTTTAGTAAAATGTTCTTTAGTGCTAATGGAATATTTGAGAATGATGTAATGGCATCATCGATGGAAGAAGCATACACACAAAAGTTAGCAATATCAAATTCTGTTGAACAATACTTATTATTAGACAGTACAAAGATAGGTAAGAAAGATTTTACAACAATTTGTCATTTATCAGATTTAACTGCAATAGTTACTGATTCAGAGGATACAGATACAATAAATCAAATTTCTAAATATATAGAAGTAATATCGTGAGGAATAAAGAATGAATAAGAAAATAATAGGTATTGACTTGGGAGGAACTACAATTAAATTTGGAGTTCTTTCAGTAGATGGGAAATTAGAATCTAAATGGACAATTGACACAAATATTGCAGAGAATGGAAGATATATTGTGAGTGATATAGTTAAATCTATACAAGAATATTTAATTACTAACTCACTAACAACAGATGATATTTTTGGTATAGGAATGGGAAGTCCAGGTCAAATTGATTATGAGAAAGGTACTGTTAGGGGTGCATATAATTTAGGTTGGGCTGAAGAACAAGAAATTAAATCAGTAATAGAGTCAGAGATTGGCGTTCCATTTGCAATTGACAATGATGCCAATGCAGCTGCACTAGGAGAAGCCTGGATAGGAGCAGGTGATAATAAACCAGATGTAATCTTTATAACTTTAGGAACAGGAGTTGGTGGTGGAGTAATTATCAACAGAAAACTAGTTCACGGATCAAGAGGTGCCGCAGGAGAAATAGGTCATATGCTAGTGGATTCTAAAGGTTTCACTTGTACTTGCGGAAATGTAGGTTGTTTGGAAACCGTTGCAAGTGCAACAGGAATTGTAAATTTAGCTAATAAATATGTAAATGATTTTGAAGAAACAAATGAATTAGTTAAATTAGTAAAAGAAGGAAAGGCTTCTGCAAAAGAAGTATTTGATTATGCAAAATCTGGAGATAAATATGGAACGTTCATAGTAGATGAATTTGCAAAATATTTAGGAAAAACATGCAGTCAATTAGCAAATGCACTTAATCCAAATTATATAGTAATTGGTGGAGGAGTATCTGCTGCAGGGGAATATTTATTAGAAAAAGTAAATAATGTTTATTTAGAATATGCATTTCCAACTGTAAGAATTTCTACTGAATTAAAATTAGCTAGTTTAGGAAATGATGCAGGAATAATAGGTGCAGCTAGTTTAATATTAAAATAAATTATATCTTTTAAAAATGAAAATAATTAAATGAAAACGTACGACAATCACAATGGTTATTGTCGTATTTATTTTTATAAACATTAATAAACAAAAAAATAACAAAAAGTTTTAAAAAAACTGTTGACAAATGTTGATTTTCTTTTGTATAATGTAAATGTAGAAAATAAAACAACAAAAAATAAACATTGTACTGATAGAAATTAAACAACAGGAGGATATAAGAATGGCAGTTGTAATTGGTGCTGATAAAGCAGGAGTGGAATTAAAAAATATTATTAAGGCATACCTTACTGAATTAGGACATGAAGTAAAGGATGTAGAAAAAGAAGATTCAGATTTTGTTGATGTAACATTAGCAGTAGCAAAAGAAGTAGTTGCAGATGAGAAAAATCTAGGAATCGTAGTTGATGCTTACGGAGCAGGACCATTTATGGTAGCAACAAAAATTAAAGGGATGGTAGCTGCGGAAGTTTCAGACGAAAGATCAGCTTACATGACAAGAGGACACAATAACTCAAGAATTATTACAATAGGTTCTGAAATTGTAGGTCAAGGAGTCGCGAAAAATATCGCAAAAGGATTTGTTGAAGGTGAGTACGAAGGTGGACGTCACCAAATCCGTGTAGATATGTTAAACAAAATGTGCTAATAGAACAATATAGAAAGAATACATATAAGAGGAGATATAAAAAATGAAAATAGCTATCGGTTGTGACCACATCGTTACAAATGAAAAAATTGCAGTTGTAGATTATTTAAAAACACAAGGATATGAAGTACTAGACTTCGGTACTTACGATAATGTAAGAACTCACTATCCACTATATGGTAAAAAAGTTGGAGAAGCAGTAGTAAGTGGACAAGCAGATTTAGGAATTTGTATCTGTGGTACAGGAGTTGGAATTAACAACGCTGTAAACAAAGTACCAGGTGTTCGTTCAGCATTAGTAAGAGATATGACTTCAGCTATATATGCTAAAGAAGAATTAAATGCTAATGTAATTGGATTTGGTGGAAAAATTACAGGTGGATTATTAATGAATGATATCATTGAAGCATTTATCAAAGCTGAATACAAACCAACAGAAGAAAATAAAAAACTTATTGAAAAAATTACTAAAGTAGAAACAATTAATCAATCTCAAACTGATGAAGGATTCTTCACAGAATTTTTAGAAAAATGGGATCGCGGAGAATATCATGACTAATAAGACAATACTTACAATAACAATGAATCCCTCAGTTGATATTGCTTACCAATTAGATAACTTTAATTTAGATACAGTAAACCGAGTAGCTGAAGTTAATAAAACAGCAGGTGGTAAAGGATTAAATGTTACTAGAGTTTTATCTCAGTTAGG
>CAMEOL010000083.1 GCA_945929765.1 uncultured Gemella sp. | reverse complement strand
AAAGAGAGAAAAAATTTTTTAAATAGAATATAAAGTAATATATAATAATTATAGAAATAAAATTTTATTTATGATAAAATGAACTAATATTAATTTTATGGAGGGAACTATGACAACTTTACCTAATTGTCCGGAATGTAACTCAGAGTACACGTATGAAGATGGAGCGATGTTAGTATGCCCGATGTGTGCTCATGAATGGGTAGCAGGAGAAGAAACTTCACAAGAAGAAGTAAAAGTTTATCGTGACGCTAACGGTAATATTTTGCAAGATGGAGATACTGTTACAGTAATTAAAGATCTAAAAGTAAAAGGTGCTTCGAACGTTCTAAAACAAGGAACACGAGTGAAAAATATTCGTTTAGTAGACGGAGACCACGACATTGATTGTAAAATTGATGGTTTTGGAGCGATGAAATTAAAATCGGAATTTGTAAAAAAAATATAATAAAATTTATCCTACAATAATTTTCTAAGAGGTTAATTGTAGGATTTTCATATTAACTTATAGTTTTCAGAAAATAACGACAATTATAAGCAAAATTATTAAAAAAAGATAATTGATATGTTATAATATTCTCAATTATAGAAATCGGAGGTATGATCATGAATCATTCATCATTAAAATTTGTAGGGAACACACCTGTACATCAATTAGACGGAACTAATATTTTTGTTAAATTAGAGAAGTACAATCTTGGAGGGAGTGTTAAAGATCGTGCTGTTCTAGGAATGTTAGAAGAGGCGGAACGACAAGGAAAATTAAATAAAGACACTCTTGTAGTTGAACCAACAAGTGGGAACACAGGAATAGCCATTGCGTTATTATCTTCAGTTTTGGGGTATAAAGCGGTGTTAGTTATGCCAGAAAGCATGAGTTTAGAACGTCGTGCGTTAATAAAAGCTTACGGAGCACAATTAATATTAACACCTAAAGAGTTAGGTATGAAAGGAGCTATAGCAAAAGCTCAAGAAATAACAGAAAAATATGAAAACTCTATTATTCTTAGTCAATTTGATAATCCGGCAAACCCAAATTATCATTACAAAACTACAGCAGAAGAAATATTAAAACAAGTACCAAATGTAGATGTATTTGTTTCTGGAATTGGAACAGGAGGTACTTTTACAGGGGTATCAACACATTTGAAAGAGAAAAAATCAGACGTTATAGCAGTAGCTGTAGAACCAAAAGAATCTCCTGTAATTTCTGAAGGAACTACGGGTGTCCATAGAATTCAAGGAATTGGAGCAGGGTTTATACCGGATAACTTTACAAAGGAATTAATGGATGAAATAATTACAATTACTAGTGAAGATGCTATAGCAGAAGCAAAAAACTTTATGAGAACTACAGGAATAGGAGTAGGTATTTCGTCGGGGGCTGCATTACTAGGAGCGAAAAAAATGGCTAATAAGTACCCTGAAAAAAATATAGTAGCGGTGCTACCAGACGGAGCTGATAAATACTTCTCAATGTTTGAATTCGAAGATGTAACTTACATAGAAGAGTAATGACTTTTTTTGAAAACTTAAGATACAATATAAATAGGGTACTCAAGGAAGATCCTAGCGCAGAATCAAAATTAATGGTATTACTTACATTTCCTCATATTAAGGCATTGAATTATCATTATTTTGCACATAAACTTTATTTAAGAGGTTGGCACTTATTAGCTAGGATGATTTCAACAAGAGCTAGAAGAAAGACAGGGATAGAAATTCATCCTGGTGCGAAGATAGGTAGAGGATTATTCATTGATCATGGTATGGGAGTAGTAATAGGAGAAACTGCTGAAATCGGAAATGATGTCACTATATTTCATGGAGTAACTTTAGGTGGAACAAAATTCGATCCTATAAAACGTCATCCAACGGTGAAAGATAATGTTATGATAGGAGCAGGAGCAAAATTGTTAGGAAATATAACTATAGGTAACAATGTAAAAATAGCAGCAAATGTTGTTGTCAAAACTGATGTTCCTGACAATGCTATAGTCTATGATCATAGACCTCTAATAAAAACATAAAATAATCATTATAAATATGAATTACTTTTATATTAGTCGAAATAAAATTCGAGTGTACTTAAAAAGACAAAAGATCCCTTATGAATAAAGGGTTGTCCTTTGTCTTTTTATTTTTTGTCTATATATAATATCATTATTTATAGTTCAACTTTGCTAATTGTTTTTATTTCTTGTTCGCAATTTTTTACGAAGTTTATAAATTAAATTTGATGTTAAGTATAGAAATTTATTAGTAGGTAGGTTAAATTCACCAGCAAATTCTTCAATTGTAGGATTATAGTTGGATTTAAAGTGATATAACCCACCATTCAAGTTATTTTCTATACCGCCCATGTTTTGCCATTTAGCTCCTAACTCAAACGCATGGTTGGCAGTTTCGTACCAAGTTAAAAGAGCAGGATTATAAGTTTTGTAGTCTTCATCCATACCAGCATAAATATTTTCTGATGTTTCTCCGAAATTTATCGATAACGTTGCGGCTAAAGCTACATTGTTGTTTCCAGTAGTTATTTTTGAATTTAGGAACTTTATTTCTTTTTCTAAACGACTAATTTCTTCTTCACTTTGCATTATTTTAGTAGGTCTATTATTTTCTATAGACTTACTAAGTACTATTTTTACTTTTTCTAGCTGTTGTTCTAATTTCGCTTTTCTTTCGACTAGATTAAGTCGAGCCATTGTTATATAAGCATTATCTCCGTAAGTATCTAATAGGTTTTTGTAATAATCAGCATTTCGAAGATTGATACCTTTTCGATTTTCTGTTTTTTTCATCAATTCTGCGAATTCAGGTATTAATTCGATTGTTCCGAACTCTATAGTGACACCTTTGTTCCGAACAGCAGCTATTCTTTTAATGTTCTTTTTTGGAATGCTTTCTTGATTGAAGTTTTCTTTATATATATTAGCTTGAAATCTCGGTTGGATATTTTCAGCTATGTCAGTTGTTCTTCCGGTCCAATCAGCTCCTAAAGATATTAAATTGTTTATAATATCGAAAGTTTCTTTATTATCTTGTTCTATTATTTCACTACTAACTAGTTGTTTTTTTATAAATAGTGTTGGATCGAATTTAATAAATAAAGCTCTTTTAGTCTTTCCGTATTTTTTTAGTGTAGATAAAACAAATTTTAGAAGATTTTTATTTTTATAATCCATTATAGGTCCACGAGGGATATAAATTATAGTAAATCCTAATGGTAGTGGTTGAATTAGTACAGACGCAACTGCAACTAAGTTATTATTTTCATAAAATCCGATTCTATCATTTTTCCAATTGTTTTTTATATTAGCCCATTTTGAACTTTGAAGTAGATTTGTTTGGTCACTAGATATAACAAAATTGTCATGCTCAGAGGCATCAATGCCAATTTTATATGTATAAGTCATTAGCTTTATCCTTTCATTTAATATAAATATTCTACAATTATTAATCACAGTTGTAAAGTGTTATATTCTTGTAATTACTTTTTACAAAATAGTACTGAAAAAATTAATAATATGTTAAAATAGTACTAATACTTATTTTTGGAGATTAATATGATAAAAATTTATAATACACTAACACAACAAAAAGAAATATTTAAACCTATAGAAGAAAATAAAGTAAAGATGTATGTATGCGGACCGATAGTATATAATTATATACATATTGGAAATGCTCGTCCGATAATAGCATTTGATGTAGTACGTCGTTATTTTAAATATGTAGGGTACGACATTAACTATGTTTCTAACTTTACAGATGTAGATGATAAAATAATTAAAGCCAGCAATGAAGAAGGAATATCAACAAAAGAATTAACAGATAAATATATACAAGCATTTTATGAAGATTATGATGCGTTAGGTTGTGAGAGAGCCGATAACAATCCACGTGTAAGTGAGTATATTAGAGAGATTATTCAATTTATAGAAAATCTTATAAGAGAAGATTTTGCTTATGAAAGTAATGGAGATGTTTATTTTAGAACTAGAAAAAAAGAAGACTATGGAAAATTAAGTAAACAATCAATAGACGATTTAATTTCGGGGGCTAGAATTGAAGTTGGAGAACAAAAAGAAGATCCATTAGATTTTGCATTATGGAAAAATGCAAAACCGGGAGAGGTTTGTTGGGAAAGTCCTTGGGGAGAAGGAAGACCTGGTTGGCACATAGAATGCTCTGTAATGGCAAAAGAAACTTTAGGAGCTACAATAGATATTCATGCAGGAGGGCAAGACTTAACTTTCCCACATCACGAAAATGAAATTGCGCAGTCAGAATGTCATAATCATGAAACATTTAGTAACTATTGGATGCACAACGGCTTCATTAATATTGATGGAACAAAAATGAGTAAATCGTTAGGTAATTTTACATTGGTAAAAGATATTCGTCAGCAAGTGGATCCAATGGTAATAAGATTATTTATGTTAAGTGTTCATTATCGTACACCGATTAATTTTTCTTCAGAAACTATTGAATTAGCTAAAACTAATTATGCAAAAATAAAGACAGCTTACAAAAATTTACTATTTAGACTAAATAATGAAATGGTAGAACCAGTACTAAATGATGAGATAGTAAAAAATGTATCAGACAACTTAGCATATTTAGAAGAACAAATGAATGATGATTTTAACAGTGCTAATGCACTTAGTGCATGGTATGAATTAGTAAAAATAACTAATGTTTATACAGAAAAAGAAGATGTAAATAAAGAAACACTAGAGTTGTTAAAAGCGGCATTTGAAACGTATGTTGAAATTTTAGGAATAGTTGTAGAAGAAAACGAGCAAAATACCGATAAAGAAATCGATGAGTTAATAGCAAAAAGAGAAGAAGCACGAAAAAATCGTGATTTTGCGTTAGCGGACAAGATTAGAGACGATCTAAAAGAACAAGGTATAATATTAGAAGATACGAAACAAGGAGTTCGATGGAAAAGAATATAAAAATAAAGTTAACAACTAAAAATATTACAGGTTCCAATCAAATGCAAGCTTTAGCTCTTGCGTATATAGGAGATAGCATATACGACATTATGGCAAGAGAA
>CAMEOL010000082.1 GCA_945929765.1 uncultured Gemella sp. | reverse complement strand
ACAGCAACTAAATGTGTATTCTTCATCAGTAACAAAAATGGTGAAAAAATTGGATGCAGAGGGTTATATTGTTTATGAAAAATATAGAGGTATTGCATTAACCGAAAAAGGAAAAGAAATGGGAAATTATGCTCTTAAACGTCATAATATCTTAGAACAATTCTTAACAATTATTGGAGTGGAAGAGAGTAAGATTTATGAAGAAGTAGAAGGGATAGAACACCACCTAGGAAAAGATTCTATCGAAAAAATTCAAATGTTAATTGACTATTTAACAGAAAAAAAATATACAGTAAAGTAGGTTCAAAATGGTAGATAAAGAATATTTAAAACTTTGTACAGAAATATTAGAACGGGGAACATCTAAAGATGATCGTACCGGAGTGGGAACAAAAAGTATTTTTGGTTATCAAATGAGATTTGATTTAGCAAAAGGCTTCCCACTACTAACAACAAAAAAAATAAATTTTAATTTAGTTTGGTCTGAATTACTTTGGTTTATAAAAGGCGATACAAATATAAAGTTTTTACTAGAGAACAATAATAACATTTGGAACGAGTGGGCATTTAAAAAATGGGTAGAAAGTTCAGAATATTCTGGAGTGGACATGACGGATTTTGGTCATCGTGTTTTAACAGACAAAAACTTCGCAGAAGAATACAAAAAAGAAATGACCAATTTTAAAAATAAAATATTAACAGACGATAGTTTTGCAAAAAAATATGGTGATCTTGGTAATGTCTATGGTAAACAATGGAGAAATTTTGACGGCGTAGATCAGTTAAAAACTTTAGTAGAGCAAATAAAAGAAAACCCGACATCACGAAGACTAATATTATCTGCTTGGAATCCTAGTGAAGTTGATACGATGGCATTACCGCCATGTCACACAATGTTTCAATTTTATGTTTTAGATGGAAAATTAAGTTGCCAATTGTACCAAAGAAGTGGAGATGTCTTTTTAGGAGTTCCATTTAACATAGCGTCTTACGCATTATTAACGATGTTAATAGCGAAAGAATGTAATTTGCAATTAGGAGAATTTGTCCACACACTAGGTGATGCGCACATTTATAACAACCATATTGAACAAGTAAAAGAGCAACTTTCTAGAGAACCATATGAATTACCGAGCGTAAAAATAGCAGACTTTAATTCTATTTTTGATCTAAAAATAGAAGATGTTAAGCTAGAAGGGTATAATAGCCACCCATTCATTAAGGCACCAATAGCAGTTTAAGGAGTTAATTATGATTTCATTAATAGTAGCATATGACAAAAATCGTTGTATTGGGGACAAAAATAAAATTCCCTGGAAGCTAAAATCAGATATGAATAGAGTGAAACAGTTAACAACAAATCAAACTATCTTAATGGGAAGAACAACATTCGAAAGTATTGGAAGACCGCTTCCTAATAGAGTTAATAGAGTTTTAACAAGTAATATAGACTATTTCTCGGAAGGTATCGAGGTTTATAACGATATCGATATAGCGTTGAAAAATTATAGCACCGAAAAAATATTTGTTTTTGGTGGTTCTAAAATATACGAACAACTCCTTCCTTTAGTTGAAGAAATGTATATTACAGAAATTGACTGCGAGGTATCTGGAGATAGCTATTTCCCAAAAATAACTATGACGGATTGGGAGTTATTAGATGAGCAAAACTTTATTAGTGATGAAAATAACGAATATAATTATAAATTCTTACATTACAGAAGAAAGAAAGAGATAAACTAATGCAAAAAATAAAAATAATAACGGACAGTACAGCTGATTTAAGTTTAGAAGAAATTAAGTTGTTTGATGTTGAAGTGATTCCTTTAACTGTAACCGTTGAAGGAGTAGAATATGATAATATCGATAGTAAAGAATATATCGAAAAAATGAAATCTACGAAAAACTTCTCTTCGAGCCAACCAGCTATAGGGAAATTCATAGAAGCATATGAAAAATGGACTAATGAAGGATATACAGTAATTTCTTTGCATGTATCTGATGTTCTAAGTGGAACTGTTAATACAGCAATGTCAGCAGCAAAAGAATTTTCTAATGTTTACGTATTTAACACAAAATCAGCATCAAGGGGAATAATGTATTTTATTAGAGATTGTTGTAAATATGTAAAAGAAGGTAAACAAATACAAGAAATAGTGAGCTTATTACAAGAAAAAATAAACAAAGTATTAACTTACATTTCTATTGACAATCTTGATAATCTTGTAAAAGGCGGACGTGTAAAAAGAACTGCGGGACTTATAGGTGGATTATTGAATATAAAAATACTAGCTAAATTAGAAGAAAATGAGCTAGTTCCTGTAGAAAAAGTACGAGGTAAGAAAAAATTAGCTCAAGCTACAATAGAAAGATTATCAAAAGACATAGCATCCAGAAGTATAAAAACAATTAGTTTGCCACACGCTTTAGCTGAAGATTATATAGAAATGCTAAAAACTTTAATTTTAGAAAAATTTGGATATAAAATCGAAGACAAAGACGTCATGATAACTTCTCCTGCAATTTCGACGCATGGAGGTCCAGGAGCTGTCGGTATCTTAGTAGAGTTAGCATAAATAAGGAGGTATGAGGTATGCAAGATTTTGAAAAAACAGATATTTTTAACAAGATAGAGAGTACAGATGAAATAATTTCTGAAGTGTTAAAAGATGTTATAAAAGCAATAAACAATAAAGGATATGATCCTATAAATCAAATTATGGGTTATCTAAAGACAGATAATCCTGTATACATACCTCGTGACGGAGGAGCAAGAGAAAAGATATCAAAATTTAAAAAAGACGAAATATTGGAATTTTTATTGAGATATTTTGTTAAAGGATGTTAGGAGGGAAAATGCTAGGAAAAAGAGTAATGGGGCTTGATTACGGTAGTAAAACTATAGGTGTAGCTATTAGTGACGCACTTCAAATCACTGCACAAGGGATAGAAACTCTACAAATTAATGAAGCAATAAAAGATTTTAAAATAAAAAGAATAAAAGAACTCGTCAAAGAATATGATGTAGATAAAATAGTCGTTGGATTGCCCAAAAATATGGACAACACAATAGGATTTCGTGGCGAAGCTACTATGGTATTCGTCGATATATTAAAAAATAAAATAAAAAATATAGAAGTCATTCTACAAGACGAGAGATTAACAACAATAGGGGCAGAAAGAGTTCTCTTAGAAGCGGATGTCTCTAGAAAAAAACGAAAACAAGTAATTGATAAAATGGCTGCAGTACTAATATTACAGACATTTTTAGATACAAAAAAATAATAAAATTTATAAGGAGAATAACGATGAACGAAAAAGATTTAGATCAAATGAACGTAAAAATGGATGAAGAAGAGGTGTACACATTAGTTGACGAAGAAGGAGTAGAGAGAGAATATCGTAAATTATTAGAATTTACAAATCCTACAAATAACAATTTATACTATATTTTCGCAGAAGAAGAAAAAATAGAAGATGAAGAATTACAAATCTTCCCAATGGTGTGTATAGAAGAGGGCGATAAAGTTCGTTTTGAACCTGTTGAAACTGATGAAGAATTCGATATGATTTCAGAAGTGTTAGATATACTATATTTTGACTCAGAAGAGAAATAGGAGGATAAATGAAAGAGGATAAAATAAGAAGACAACAAGAATTACGTGCAAAAAACAAAAGCAAATCTAAAGATGTTTTACCTATGATTTTGACGGCTATAATGATACTGTTAATAGCTATATTATCATATTCTTATTATTTAACTACAGCAGTAGATAAAAGCAGTACAGAAAAAATTCAATTTGAAGTAAAAGAAAGCTATGGTAGCTCGGTAATAGCACAACAATTAGAAGAAAAAGGACTAATAAAGAGCGCAACATTATTTAAAGTATATTCTCGTTTAGGTTCAAGTAATGATTTTTATGTAGGTCAATTTTCGTTAAGCAAAAATATGAATATGTCTGAAATTATGAATGTTCTTACAAACAAAACTAATGCTCAATCAGGAATAACTTTGAGCATCATAGAAGGAGATAACATTCCAAAAATAGCAGCAAAAGTAGAGAAAGTTACAGATATATCAGCAGAACAATTTATCGAAAAAGTAAATGATGAGCAATTTATAAATCAATTAAAACAAGAATTTCCTGAATTAATTACTAATAGTTTAGATGATCCAAATATTAAATTCAAACTAGAAGGATATCTTTACCCTGCAGGATATAATATAGATAATAGTAATAAATCAAATGCAGAAACTTTAATTAGACAAATATTAAAAACAACGCAACAAGTAGTAGTTCCAGATTATAAATCAAGTACAAAAAAATGGAATATAGCGGGAGTTGAAAGAGATATTACTATTCACGAATACATAACGTTAGCAAGTATATTAGAAAAAGAATCTACAACAACAACAGATAATAATGGTATTGCTGGTGTATTTTTAAATAGATTAAAAATCAATATGCAGCTTCAGACAGATCCATCAGTATATTATGCGGCACAAAGATTTACAGCAGATCCATTAACTATTCAAGAGTTACAAAGTACGGATCCTTATAACACTTACAAAAATCTAGGGTTGCCACCAGGTCCGATTTCTATGCCTAGTCAAAAATCGTACGAAGCATTGAATGGAGCTACGCAACATAATTATTTATATTTCTTAACTGATAAGGAAGGTAAAGCATATTTTGCAGAAACATATGCAGAACATGAAAAATTAGCTCGTGAACACGTAGAAGGTTATATTTCAACAAATTAATATGTAATACTAATCTTATTATAATAACTTATTTTGAATAAATCCCCCCTCCATAAAAAGCTATTTATAGTTTTTTATGGAGGGGGGATTTTGTTTAATTTATATTTTTAAAAATAAAACTATATATTAATGTGAAATTCATAATTAAATTTTTAGTTATTATTGATTTTAATATTTTATATTAATTGTTGGCATCTACTGCATTTTTTGCTTCTTCAGGAAGTGTTATAGCTTTAGCACTATTTATATTAGAATAATAAGTTTTTACATTGTTAGTAACATTACCAGTATTGTTATTTTCTGATACTTCCATATCGATAGTTATATCAGATTCAACGGGCAACAATTTATCTTTTGAGACAACATATTTAACAGTCATATTTTTTATTGTGACGTTATTTTTTAATGAGTTAATTATATCAGCGTTACCAGAAGATTGTGAAAGAGAATTAAGAGCTATATCTAAAAACTCTTGTCCATTTCCAGAGAAGGTAATAACATAATTGCCGTCTTTTTCTT
>CAMEOL010000081.1 GCA_945929765.1 uncultured Gemella sp. | reverse complement strand
AATAATATTTCTAATCCTATTAAATCTTCATCAAGTATTGCAAAATCCATATCAAAATCATGTTCAATAACTCCATTGTTTCTTACAACTCCGAGTAAAGTTCCAAAATCTAGCCAAATTAAAATCCCCTGTGATTCTTCATATACATCTCTTAAAACATTATAAAAATTTTCTTTTAATAAGTCATTTTTCATAGTATTCAATTGAAGATTAGCTTTGGCGTTTAATTGTTTTACAATAGGCAAGTTTTTTATTTTATCCTTATGTTTCCCTAAAGTTCCTGCAAGCCCCTTTTTTAAAAACTGTATAACCATACTTTTCCCCTTCTACTTTTTTAATAAAAATATATTCCCTAAAGCAATGCTGCTATAAAATAATATACCAAATATATTTAAACCATAAAATAAATTACTGAAAAACATACAATAAGTAAGTAAAACTAATATTATTGTAAACAGCATAAAGATTAACTTAATATTTTCATCTTCCGAATCAATATATACTATTCTTAACAATATTTTCTTTATAGATAATAGTACAAATATTGCTATAACGCCGAATCCTACAATTCCATTATAGAATAACAAATCCAAATAACCATTGTGTGGCAAATATTCTTGCTCTACTACATAATTTGAATTATCATAACTTTTAGAAACTCCAAGCCAATTTCCCGATGACACACCAAATAGTGGTTTATTAGAAACCAACTTTATTGTCCCTTCCCATATCGCAAATCTATTATTAGAGATATTTTTATCTGATACGTCTGAACGTTCTAATGTAACTTCTGAATTAATAACTCCATTTACGGACTCCCCTTCTTTACTTATCCTAACGATATTATTTAAATATTCTTCTTTATGATTTGCCAAATAAATTTCACCTATATTTTTAATAGCTAAATAAGAAGTTAGAACTAAAAATATGATTAGTACCATATTTACCATTTTTTTCTTAAAATCGCTATTATATATTTTAATTTTGTAATATATATATATCGCTACTACTATTATCAATGAAATCAAAGTTGTTCTAGATCCTGATAAAACTATATATGTATAATTAGAGACAATTATAGTTAAATAGTATACTATTTGCAAGATATTACTGCGTTTAATGTTATAAATAGCGAAGACAATAGCTATTAGCGAAATAGTTGCTGCATAATTAGGGTCATAAAAAATACCAAATAATCTTGAATCTACAAATCCTTGTCGTATTAATTTTCCATTAAAATTTATTACATAGTAGCCTCTCAAAGAAATAAACTGAATAATTGAAATAATTGCTGTAATTGTCTGTATCAAAACTAATAGATATACAAAAAATAATATACTTTTTGAGCATGTCCTTTTGGTAACAAAAAATATGTAGAATACATAGCAAAGAAATATATAAAGAATACTACAGTATGCTTAATATTATCAATTATTCCATAACTATAAACTGAAATTAGTGTAATTAAATTAAAAAATAAAAATAAAATTAAAAACACTACAAATTCAGCCCTCTTATATAAATTCCTTATAAATATATTATACATTCCTATGAATAATCCATAAACCGTAATAAAAATCATAAATCCTTTGTTTGAACCTATAAATTGAACTGGTATTACTATTCTAGACATACTATAAATAAGCAATAAAATTACAAATGCATAATTAATTATATTATATTTTCTCTCTAGTACTGCTATTGTATGACTATAATTTTTTTTCACTTATTTTCTCCTAACATCATCCATTAATATTTCTTTTACAAACTCATAATTTCTGTAACTATTTTTATTATCGTATAATTCAAAGAAGTTAGAGATTCTATTTTCATATTTCTTTTCTAATGAAAAATCCACCTTGAAATATTTTATTAACTCATTAATTACTTCTTTCTCTTCTGTTAAAACCTTGCCAAAACCATCATTATTATAATCAAAATATCCTTTTTCGTATTGACCTTTTCTGAATTTTTCTTGATCAAATTGATAATATAACGCTGGTTTCTTCATATAAGCAAAATCTAAACATATACTAGAATAATCTGTAATTAAAAATGCAGAATTTTTAAGTAACTCTTGTATGTCATACTCTTTCCAACTAGCAAAAATTATATTAGTAGATTTTTTTTCAAATAGTTCTAACTTGTCTTGAATATTCCTATGAGGATAAAATATCAATTCTAAATTATTTTCTTCTATAAAATAAATAAGTTCTTTATTTTTTAAAAATGAGTTCCACACATTAAAATACTCACTTCTTTCAAAAACATCCCCCTCATTAAACTCCTTTCTAAATTCTGTATTCAATACCAACCATTCTCTCCACGAAGGCATCACTAGTATTCTATCTTTTTTAACTTCAACGTTATGCAAATTATCAAATCTACAAAAACCTAAATATTTAACATATCCCTCTGGATATCCGTAGTTTAAAACTATGTCATCATACTCAGGCTTAGCTCCACATACAAAACCTCGCATTTTTGTATTTTCATAATATAACCACTTTGCATTAGATATAGTTATACCGTGTTGAAGAAATAGTCTATTATTATCTAATAATCCATACACTTCTAATAAATAGCATACCGCAGCATTAGGCTTACCTCCTTTTTGAGTGCTAACATTTATTCCTGCTGATAAATAATAAATCCAGTGCGTTAAACTCATATAATCTACAGTTTTTATTCCTAAATCATTTATTTTTTTATAATCACAAGAATCTTCATTAATAACATATATTAGATTAGCACTCTTATCATTTTCACTTATATATTTTGCTAGCCAATATCCATTATCTCTAGCCTCATTTCCACTTTCACAAATCAATATAAGATTATTATTCTTGTTTCTAAAGAATAGCGAAAATAAATATGCTATAGGAAATAAAACAAAAAGATGATATAAATCAACAATATTTACTAATTTTATTTTATTTAGAAATTGTTTCATTTCATCACTCCATTTTTCAGTACATCTTTTTTGTAATTATTTAAATATTAAATTACTATAAAAAATTTATTAATACCCCATAACTCCCCTAACCACCTCTAAGTAGTTAGTTATTATGTAGCGAACCTCGTCATCTGTTAGATTAGTATGCAAAGGCAACGTAATCTCATTCACATAATATTCGTACGCATTAGGATAATCTTCCACCTTAAACCCTAAATTTTTATACGCTGTTAATAACGGCAACGGCTTGTAGTGCACATTCGCACTAACACCACGTTCTGCCAACTTAGTAATAATATCATTACGCTGCTCCAAGTTAGTACCTGCTACATGAGTAATATAAAGATGATGTGACGACATATAATAATCTCCCTTATGACATAGGGCCGTAATACTCGTACCTCTAAACGCATCGTCATACATTGCTACTACTTCATAACGTCGCTTTAACAACTCCGGATACCTCTCAAATTGCACAAGACCAATAGCCGCCATAATATCCGTCATATTACACTTATACCCAGGCGTAACGATATCATACTCCCATGCACCAGCCTTCATTTTGCTAAGCGCATCTTTCGTCTGCCCGTGCAACGACAAAATCTGAAAATCCTTATACAACTCTTCATCATCAAAATGCTCGCTTGCTTTCCATGTTACACAGCCACCTTCTGCCGTTGTAAAGTTTTTTACGGCATGAAAACTAAATGTACTAAAATCAGCAACACTACCTATTTTTCTACCACGATAAACACTCCCTAATGCGTGAGCACAGTCTGCCACGATCGCAACACGTCCCAACACTTGCTGATATCTACTTTCTGGAGTAAACAAACGTTTCTTCTCTTCTACTAAAGAAAATAACCTATCATAATCACACGGTATTCCAGCCAGATCAACCGGAATTATCGCTTTTGTTCTTTCTGTAATAGCTGATGCTAATTTATCATAATCCATCTCAAAACCATCTTTTTGGATATCGACCATTACAGGCGTTGCCCCAACATGACAAATAACGCTACAAGAAGCTGTATACGTCATAGCTGGAACGATAACTTCATCTCCCTCCTTAATACCTAAAACTCTAAGAACTAACTCTAACGCAGCTGTTGCCGAATTTAGACATACCGTCTTATTCGTATCCATATATTCTGATAACTTCGCCTCTAACTCTTTCGTCTTCGGACCTGTAGTAATCCATCCCGATCTTAAAACTTCTGTAACAGCAGCTATTTCTGCTTCTGTAATATCTGGTGGCGAAAAAGGTATATTTAGTTTAGTCATAAATCCTCCTACTTAAGCACGCCAAAAAACGTGCTTATCATTATTTTTATATCTCCAAAAAAGCTGAAATTTTCTATATATTCCAAATTATACTTCATCTTCGCTGGCAAAATCTTCTCTACGTAAGCATCATCTACCGACATTCCTTGTGACGTATACTTTGCTAATTCTTCATCTTCATCTTTGTACATAATACTAGCCGTAGATGTTACCCCTGCTGGAAGCAACAAAGTAGCATACATTTCATTACTATATCTATCTACATATTTAGCAACTTCTGGACGTGTGCCTACAAAACTCATATCTCCGACAACTATATTAATTAATTGTGGCAACTCGTCTAATCTTAACTTGCGTAATTTCTTACCAACTCTACTAATTCTCGGATCATCTTGCAAAGTTACAGCACTACCTAATCTGTCTGCATTCTTTACCATAGTTCGAAACTTATAAATTCTAAATTCCCTGCCGTACGTAGTAATTCTCTTTTGACGATAAAACACTTCTCCTTCACTATCTAACTTTATCCAAATTGCGATAAAAATTAATATAGGCGATAACAAGATAAGCATTATAGCCGCAACAACTCTATCAAAAATCACCTTAGCAAGCAAAGAACCTTTCTTATTATTAATAATTTTACGATAACGCTCTATCTCTACGTTATTAAATTTATTTTCCATAAAAACCTACTCAACCATTTATTGTTTATCATTATATTATACCATATATCCATAATTTTTGGGCTTCACAAGCAAGAAAAAGAAAAAACTAACATGTAGTGTTACAATTGATGTGAGACAAAAAATAAAAAAGATGAGTATGTCCTGTATAATGAAATCATCACAAATTGGACTGTAGTCAAAAAAAAAGAAATTTATAAAGAATAAAAGGCGACTAATTAGTCGCCTTTTTTATATTTTTTTAAAAAATATTTTGATATTATTTGAAACATTATTAATGTAGGTATATAAATATATTTCTCTATATTTATTTCATATAATTTATTTAGTGTAATTGTTATCGTTACAATTAATATTACAGTTATAATTAACGCAATAATCATTTTTTTTATCATAT
>CAMEOL010000080.1 GCA_945929765.1 uncultured Gemella sp. | reverse complement strand
GTTAAGTTTATGCTAATTGGTGGCGATAAAGCGATGGTTAAAATTATCGGTTTAGCTCTTGCTGATGCTACTGGATCTTACTGGACATTATTCGCTTCATATCTAGGATCTATAGGGGCATTCTTCTCAGGTTCTAACACTATTTCGAACTTAATTTTCGGTGGAGTTCAGCAGTCTATCGCTCAAGGTACAGGATTATCTGTCGGTACAGTATTGGCATTACAATCAGTTGGTGGTGCTATGGGTAACATGACTTGTATCAACAATATTATCGCAGCTTGTTCTGTATCTAACGTACATAACGAAGAAGGTAATATTATGAAACGTACTGCAATACCTATGATTACATACGGTATTATCGCAGCAATCGTTGCATCATTAATATTCCCATTATTAGGTATTTAATAAAACATAATTGGAGCCTCTTAAGAAAATCGATTTTTAATAACGATTTCCTTCAGAGGCTCCTTTAAAATTTGTATAATATATTATCCAAAGAAATATATATTTTTTATAACGTTTAATTCAATAAAATAAAAGGGATGAAGAATATGCTTCTCCCTTTTATTTTTCTTATTATAATCTTAAAACATATCATCAAAAAACGATAACTGTGCTTTCTCTGGCAAACCTTTGAAAGTCCCTAAATCACGTAAGTACTCTACTATAGTTGTAGATACTCCTCCACGTTTCGAAAAATCCTCTATTGATAAAAATGCTTTTTCTTCCCTTGCTTGCACTATTTTTATAGCCACGTTTTCTCCAAGTCCTGGAACTATAGAAAATGGTGGTATCAACGTATCTCCATCAATTATATAATCAAAGCTTTGCGATCTCTCTATGTCAATTTTTGAGAATGTGAATCCTCTATTCATCATTTCGAAAGCTAACTCATAACTTACTAAAGCGTCTTTATCTTTTCCTGATATCTCGTCACGACCTAACTCTTTTAACTCTTTTATTTTTTTCTCCAAAAAGTCTTTCCCTTTAACTACCGTTTTTAGATCGTAATCGTTAGCACGTACCGAAAAATATGCACAATAATAAATTATTGGTTTATATACTTTAAACCAAGCTATTCTCAAAGCCATCAAAACATAAGCAGAAGCATGGGCTTTAGGAAACATATATTTTATTTTTTTGCAAGAATCGATGTACCATTCTGGAACATTATTATCACGCATAGCTTTTTCGAAATCTTCTGTAAGACCTTTTCCCTTACGAACACTCTCCATAATAGTAAAAGCTAAACTTTCTTCTAAGCCTGCATATATTAAATATACCATAATATCATCACGACAGCCTATAACATCTTTTAACGTACATATTTCTTTTTTGATTAATTCTTGTGCATTCCCTAACCAAACGTCAGTACCGTGAGAAAGTCCAGATATTTGTACCAATTCAGAATAAGTTGTCGGTTTAGTATCCTCTAACATTTGAATTACAAAGTTAGTACCAAATTCTGGTATTCCTAACGTTCCCGTAGAACACCCTAACTGTTCTTTTGTTACTCCTAACACG
This sequence comes from uncultured Gemella sp., assembly GCA_945929765.1. Taxonomy (GTDB): domain Bacteria; phylum Bacillota; class Bacilli; order Staphylococcales; family Gemellaceae; genus Gemelliphila. The sequence continues at coordinate 3,807 of CAMEOL010000080.1, read as the reverse complement.
TCTGGTGATGAGAATATCTTCATAACTTCTGAATCAGAAACATCAATCTCGGTTGGATCAATACCTGATAAATCTTGAAGTTTTCTAATCATTGTCGGATCATCATGCCCCAAAATATCAAATTTCAAAATATTATCATGAATAGAATGGAAATCAAAATGAGTAGTTCGCCAAGCACTAGTATCATCATCTGCTGGATATTGATACGGAGTAAAATCAAAAATATCCATATCGTTAGGCACAACCAGTATACCACCAGGGTGCTGTCCAGTTGTTCTTTTTCCACCTTCACATCCATTAGCTATACGTTCTAAATCTACATTACGTTTGTCTATCTCATTCTTTTCGAAATATTCACGCGTAAATGAATATGCTGTTTTTTGAGCTACTGTCGATATAGTTCCTGCTCGATAAACGTAATCTTCTCCAAAAATTTCTTTTGTAAAATTATGTGCTGTTGGCTGATATTCTCCAGAAAAGTTAAGATCAATATCGGGTACTTTATCCCCTTTAAATCCTAAAAACGTTTCGAACGGAATATCTTGACCGTCTTTTTTCATCAATGCCTGACATTTTGGACATTCTTTATTCGGTAAATCGTAACCTGAAGCATACTCCCCTTTTAAGAAGAACTCACTGTGCTTACACTTCTTACACACGTAATGGGGTACTAAAGGATTTACTTCTGTAATGTCCATCATAGTTGCAACTAGTGAAGATCCTACCGATCCCCTAGAACCTACCAAATACCCATCTGACAACGACTTTTTCACTAACTTACTAGAAATTAAATATACAACCGAAAATCCGTTACCAATTATTGAATCTAATTCTTTCTCTAATCTCTTTTCTACTATTTCTGGTAAATTTTCCCCATAAATTTTCTTAGCTTTGTCATAGCTCATATTTCGAACTTCGTCTGCAGCACCCTCTATATTAGGAGTATATAATTTATCTTTTAATGGTACTACATATTCTATTTGATCATTTATTTTATGAGTATTGTTTATTACTATATCTTCTATTAAATTATTATCTTCTAAATAACTAAATTCTGCTAACATCTCTTCTGTCGTTAACATATTAGCTACAGGCATAATATCTCGTCCTGCAGGATTATTTTTTACCGATAGACGTAATATTTGACGATAAGTATGTTGATATTGATCTAAGTAATAAACATCTCCTGTTGCTACTACTAACTTATTTTGTTCCTGTGCTAACTTTATTAATCTTTTTATTTCTTCTTGTAATTCATTTTTCGAAGAAATTCTCTCTTCATTTATAAATTTCTCATAGTGATGTAAAGGTTGAACTTCTACATAATCATAAAATTGTATTAATTCCTTTAATTTTTCTTCTCGAGAATTAAGCAATTCTTCAAATAATTCGTTGCTACTATTTCCACTACCAATAAGTAGATGTTCACGATATTCACTTAATACAGATCTTGGAATTGTAGGTTTTCCTGAAGATAAATATTTTGTAGAACTGTATGACACTAAACGGAATAAATCTTTTAATCCTTGTGAATTTTTTACCAAAATCGAACAAGGGAACGATCTTGATTTTTTGTGAGCTTCTGACAAATCAATAATTTTATCAATATCCGAATGCTTTTCTACTCCGAGTTCTGTTAGCTGTTCTAACATTTTTATAAAAATTTCAGCAGTAGTTTTTGTATCGTAAATGGCTCTATGGTGCTGAATTAATTTTACTTTATACATTTTTGCAAGATTGCTTAAACCATGGCGCTTAGCCTCCTTATTTACAGCACGAGAAATAAACAAGGTATCTATACTTCCATAATGTAACTCCTTCATTATCCCTAAACGTTCAAATGATTTACCAATAAAACCTAAATCAAATCTTGCATTATGAGCAACCAAAATGTCATCATCATCTAACCAATTATAAAAATCTCTCATAACATCTTTTTCTTTAGGTGCATTTTTTACGTCATCATTGCTAATACTAGTAATATCTGTTATTAATTGAGAAATTTTCCTTTCTGGATTAATATAACTTTCAAATGTATCAACTTCCTGCCCATTTTTTATTTTTATAGCTGCTATCTCTATTAATCTATCCCTCTCAGCAGAAAGACCTGTTGTCTCAACGTCAAAAACTACATAAGTTGCATCTTTTATTTTTAAATCTTTTTGATTAGTAGTTGCAGTTATACTATCATCCATAATAAAAGCATTTAAGCCATATATAGGTTTTATATCCTTTCCTTTACTCCCCAAACAAATATCAGGATATGCCTGTACTCCATAACTATCTGTAAATGCAATAGCTTCATGTCCCCACTCAAGTGCTCTATTTATATATTCTTTGGCACTACTAATTCCATCTAAAGGAGACATTTTTGTATGTACATTTAACTCTATTCTTTTCTTACCAGTATAATTATCTTTCTTTTCTTCTTTTGATGCTATTTCTATTGACAAAGGTTCTATTACAGTATCGTTAAGATACGAGTCATAGGATAACTTACCTTCCATTTTTATCCATTGTCCTACTTTTAGATCAGCTATTAATTCTTGAAGTGCATTTTTTCGAGTACTAGGTTTATACTTATCATTTGCACCATTAATAAACAACTTCATAATTATAGAGTCTGAATAATCAGTTAGTTTCAATATATACTGTCCACTACCTGTTCTAAATTCTCTTTTTTCTTTTTCAAAAATCTGAGCAAAAATTGTAGCATTTCCTGAATAACCAATAATATCTTTAATTTCTGATATTTTATTATTCGAAATATCTTTTCCAAATTTTTCTACATTTCTTTTTGGTTGACTAACTTCTACTCTTTTTTGCTCAACAAGAGACAATTTTTCTAGTTTAGCAATTTCTTCTGACATAAGCTGTTCTTGCTTATTAACAATTTCATCTGTTCTAAAATTAGGAGCTATCCCGGCAATATTTATATTATAATCGTTATAGCTAGCTAGTAAATTTTTTATATTAGGTTCTATAAAATTTGCCCACAAAGTAGGAGTAACAACTTTCACAACAATTTTATCACTAGCAACACTTATAGTATTTGCTAAAATAGCTTCTATTAACTTAGAATTTTCTCCATTAGAAAATACTTCACTAACTACTACATTCCAATAATCAATTATAATATCCTCTGTAACTTCAGTAGTCGTAGCTATTCTAAAATCAATTTTATAATCATTAAAAAAACTAGATCTTATTTTATTAATAAGAAGTAACCAATTTACTGAACTAGGTAGTCTTTTCCCACTAAAATTAAAAGTCCATACTTTATTTGTATTATCTTTATTAATATTTATTAAAGCAAAATTTTCAAATTGTTCATCATCTAAAAAATGCTCCAATTCCAAATTGCTTAATAATATAGAAAAATAATCTTTACTCATGGCTCCTCCTAAAAATTTTTCATTAATCCTATTTTATCACATATTGTAATTAAATAAAAATCCAATACTACTATACATACTTTGGAATAAAATTAAAAACTCTGGAAAATAATGTGGCTTTATTCTTACGCAACGAACAACCGGTGAATAATAGTATTACAATATATTTTCAAAACCACCGTATTTAGTATACAACCAATTAAAAAAGCCTAAATAGTTTTAAAACTACTTAAGCACATTATTTTTGAAAACACCATCTGTCATGTTTCCCAAGCTAGATAAATTATAAAAGAGTAGCCTAGAAAATATAAGTTATCGACACCTATAATTTCTAAGCTACCTTATTTTCAAATCAGAAAACAATTTCTAAATAATGCTATTAACAAAACAATTAATATAATTTCTTATTAAT
>CAMEOL010000079.1 GCA_945929765.1 uncultured Gemella sp. | reverse complement strand
ATTGCCAACGCTATAAAAACTCTTTGCATTTGTCCACCCGATAGATTACAAACTAATTCATCTTTTAAATCAATAAGTTCTGTTACTTCTAATGCAAAATTTATTTTTTCAACATCAAATTCATTTAAATTTGAAAACAAGTTTTTTTTGTATGGTAACCTACCGTAACTTACCATATTATAAACTGTCAATTCATCTGGTACATTATTTTTTTGATAAACTACAGATACTTTTTTAGAAAATTGTTTTCTATTATATTTTTCTAAACTTTTATTATCTATCATTATGTTATTTGTAGTAGTTTTTAAATTTTTTGTTATTAAAGATAGTAGCGTACTTTTTCCAGATCCATTTTTTCCTATTATAGTAGTTATTTTCCCTCTTTCAATATTACAAGATATATTTTCCAATATATTCTTTTTATTACCATAACTATATGTTAAATTTTCTATTTTTATTATATTATTCATATTTATCACCTTTTCTTATTAATAATAGAAATATTGGTGCTCCGATAATTAACATAATTATATCTGCAGAAATTTCTACTGGACTAAACGCAGTTCGTCCCAAAGTATCAAACGATAAAAATATTATAGAGCCTAATAAAAATGATAACGGTATTGTGTACATATGATTTTTCCCTATAAAGATTTTTGCTATATGTGGAATTATTAACGCTAGAAATGTTACTGTTCCAACTACTGAAGTTATTACTGACGCAATAATTACTGCTAGTAAAGAAATAATTATACGTATAAGCGAAATATTTACTCCTAATGAAGATATGATTTTATCGTCTAAAAAGAATATATTACAATATTTTGATAATATCCAACTTATTATAGCTAATATAGGGACAAACATTAAAAGTAATTTTACATCTTCCCAACTTTTCATACCTAACGTTGCTCTAGACGACAAACTACTACTCGTTGAAGTTAAAAATTGAAATGCACTTATTAAGCCCGTAAAAAATGAACTTATTGCTATACCTATTAATATTATTTTAACTGTATTTTTTGTTGATCGCGCAAAAATATATATTAAAGTATAGCCTACAATCCCTCCTAATATTGAAACTACATGTTTGTAAGAAATTAAAAGTGGGTTAATTGCTATACTTAAGTATAAAAATGCACTTGCTCCACTTGATACACCTATAATACTCGGATCTAGTAATGGATTTTTCAAACTCGTTTGTAGTAATAATCCACTTACTGCGAGTCCCCCACCTGCAAGTATAGATATGATAATTCTAGGAAGTCGTAAATCATATATTAAATCTACATTTTTATTTTGTTTATTATTAATTATTGAGTTTATAATATCTGGAATTTTCACTTCTATACTGCCGTGAACGATTGAAAAAATTGTTAATAATAATAAAATAATAGTTGCAAAAATTAAAATATAATATTTTCTCACTTGTACCTCCTTTCATATTTTAACTAATTGTAAAATATTTTTTCTAAATAATTTAATCCGTCAGTATAATTAAATTGAGCGGTCATACCAAAAATTTTGTAATCTAAATCATACACTTTATTTTCTTTTACTGCTTTAAAATGTCCCCACATAGTGTTAGTTTTAAATTCTTCTTCAAACATAGCTAATATATTTTCTGGCATAGCATGCGCCGCCCTCAATATATAATCTGGTTCTTTTGACAAAATGTACTCCATATTTACTGATTCAAATTCTTTATCACTCTGTATTATATTTTCTCCACCTGCAAGTTTAACTAAATTTCCAACATATGAATTTTCACTAGCCGCAACATAACTTCCGGGTAGTCCCATTAATATTAACACTTTAGGTTTTTGTTTATATTTTATCTTTTCGTTATAATCAATAAAAAATTTTTCTTTTTCTTCTTCGAGTTTTTTTATTTTTTCTTCTTTGCTATATCTAATAGAAATTTCTTTCGTTACGTTATATAAACTTTCGACACTTCGTAAATTCGTATATTGATGATTTATATTGTGCTTAGCAAATCCTTCTTCTACCCAATCTTCTAAATTATCTGGTATATACACTATTGTAGGATTTATTGTTTTTATTACTTCCATATTTGGATTCATAGGTAATCCTATTTGAAAAATATTTTTATATCTTTCGGGTATTTTTCCAGTTTTAGTAGTAGGTATTCCTGCTAATTTTAAATCTAGTACTTCTGCTATTTGTGTTAAGGCTACTGAGTTCATTATTATTTTTTCGCCTTGTTCTTCTTCTATTATTTTATTTGTATTTATTCCATTTAAGTCGATAGTTTCTTCAAATGCTTTATCTGCTAAATCTTTAGTAGAATTATTAGTAGTCTGCTTATTAGAACAAGCTGTAATAAAAACTATCAATATCGCTAATGATATGTATAATATTTTTTTTTCATATTTTTATCCCCTATTTTTATTTTTCTTTTTCTTTATGAAAAAATAACTAATAACACCTAACATAATTGTTAATATAGATACTATTACTAAATAAATATTTTTGTTTGCTACTTGTGTATCTTCCACTTGGTGCATACCCTCTACTGCACCTTTAGTTATAGTTTCTGGATTTACTTCTACAAAAAATCTAACAGGTCTATTCATAGGCTCTACATACATTTGTATCATCGCCGAAAAATTTTCTTTCGGAACTTCAAACGTATAATCTGCATAACTATCTTTATATTGCTCAATTTTAACATTAGTTTCTTTTGACTCTACTAATTTGTATTCTCCATTTTCCTGTAAAACTTTTATAAATGGTCCTTGCTCTGCATTTCTGGTTACCCAGTTCATTAAATGTATTCTTACTGTAGCATACAATTTACCATCTTTTGTTCTTTGTAGTTGTGCTTTCGACCAACGTTTTTCACCACTATTTTTTTGGTTTTCTAAAACTTCTGATAAATTTCCTTTTGAATTTATAGGAGATATTACTCCTTGACTCATTCCTTCTCCTATTTCAACATTTTTAGTTCCTCCATCTGCTGTTTGCCCTGTTAGAGGATTCAAATACGCCGCCGTTATATCAATATTATAAAGACCTACATCTTTTGTTCTACTATCTTCTTTAAAAAAATCTTCTACTTTTTTAGTAGGTTTATTTTCTGTAGTTGTATTTTCAGATTTTTGTTCTTCAGTTGTTTCTTCACTCTTAGTTTCGCTATTTTGAGAATTTTCTTTCACTTCTTCACTGCTAGTTTCGGTTCCAGAAACTAAAGTAGCGTTATTCCAAAAAAATTTTAAAATTGCATTTTGTGCTCCATCTGCACCTAAAACTTGATTCATTGCATCAACAGAAACAGTAACTCCTATTTTATCTTCTTTTTGTGCACTTCTTGAAAATTGTAATAATGCCGGAAAATTTGCTAAATTCCCGTTTAAATCATAATCTTGATATGTGCTAATTATTGATGCTTGTGTTATTCCACCAGAAAATAACGGTGTGTTGTAAACTCCTAAACTTTCTAAATGCCCGTTCATATTCATAAATTGCATCGGTATAAATTCTACTGTAATTGTAGATCCATTAGCATGTTCCTCGACTTGAGCTACTGAAGATAGTGCATTATTCCCCATAGAAAGTTTGCCACTATTTTCTGAATGCCAAAGTTGAACAGGCACATGATAAATCTTATTATTTGCTAATGATATTTTCGTATATTTTACATCACTAAACGCCAACATAAATGTTGCTATAGTAATTATTATTATTATTTTTTTTATTAATCTTTTCATAAGTTATCTCCTAATAATTTAATAATAAAAGTAATGATAATGATAATGATTATCATTTATATTATAGCATTATTAGTATTTAAATTAAAGTTATTTTTGAAAATAAAAAAAGAGAATTTATAAAATAAATCTCTCTTAATTATTGTGAAATTATTTTTCAATTTTCTTTTTTATTTTTTGTATTTGAATTGTTGCTATAAGTCCTAATGTAGAAAAATATATTAGACAGCACAAGTAAAATATGTGTATGGAAATATACAATTTATTATTGTTTAGTATAAAAAAATTTAGCAATAATAATATTATGTAAAACAGAGTTAGCAATAGAAAAATTTTCCCGTATCTTCTTACCCATTCTGATTTTTTTTCTATTAGTTGCTCAGTAGTTATTTTAAAATCTTCTTTTCTCATTTTTATATCCTTACATAACTATTAATAAAATATACTTTCTTACATCCGTAATAACAAGAACTTATTTTATTAAAATATTTTGTTATTTTTCTCGAGTTAATAATAAGTCTGCAAAATCATAAAGCAACTTGTTTTTTAAATTATTAGCAATATTTTTTGCATTTTCTGTATGACTACTCAATAATTTTTCGCATTCTTCTATACCGTAAAAACTCAAATAAGTTTTTTTATTTTCATCACTAGGTAATTTTCCAATATTTTCAAATTTTCCATAGTAATCTAAAATATCATCTTTTATTTGATAAGCTATACCTAATTCATTTCCAAAATGCTCAAATTCACCTATTTGTTCTTCTTTTTCAGCAATAATCACCGCAAATATTATAGGTAAAATTATTAATTTTCCTGTTTTTAAACTATGCATTTTTTTTAAATATTTTCCATCAACAGAGTAATTACTTTGTTTTACATCATAAATTTGACCTGCAATCATTCCTGCATAACCCGATGCATTTGTTAATAATGACATCAATTTAACTTTTACTTTATCATCAACATACTTACTACTTACTAATAATTCATATGCTAATGTTTGCATAGCATCTCCTGTTAAGATAGCTATATCTTCTCCATATTTTTTATGATTAGTTAATTTTCCCCAACGATAATCATCATTATCCATTGCAGGTAAATCATCATGTACTAAAGAATACGTATGTATCAGCTCGATAGACAGTGCTATATCTAGATACTTCATATAGTCTAAATTAAAATGTTTTAATAACGCTAAAAATATTAATGGTCTTAGTTTTTTCCCATCGTTAACTAAAGAATAGTGAATTGCTTCCTTCAATTCTGACGGTGTTTCAAGATTAACAATAGTGTCGTTTGCGAAATCATTTAGAATTTTTCTATTTTCTTCCAAAAAAATATTAATATTACTCATTAAAATTTAGTTCCTTCGATAAATTTTTTACTTGTTCTTCTGCATTTTTAATTATTTCGTTACACTCTTGAATTATTTCTATCCCATTCTTATATTGAACTAAAGCCTCATCAAGTGATAGTTTATTATTTTCTAATTTTTTTATTATAGAATCTAACTCTTCTAGCTGTAATTCAAAATTTTTATTTTCTGCCATATTTAAATCCTCTCTTTAGTAATTTCTATTACTTTTGCTTTAATATTTCCATCTTTTAAAACAATATTAATATTATCATTAGGGATCACATCATCGATGG
>CAMEOL010000078.1 GCA_945929765.1 uncultured Gemella sp. | reverse complement strand
AACTCTTTTGGCCTCTTCTAAGGCATCATGAGATTTTTTTCTCATTTCTTTTAAAAATGTATTTCTTTGTTTTAATAAATGCTTATATATAAGCGAATATTTGTGGTAAACACGAGAAATTTGATAAAATTCACGATCGATAAATTCTCTTCTCAACGAAGGAGATCCTTTTACTAATTGCAGATCTTCTGGAGAAAACATAACTATATTCAATTCACCTACAAAATCAGTTAGTTTATTTTTTTTTACACCTGAAATTTTAGCATTTTTCCCCTTTTCATTAATTGCAAGCATGATATCTTTTTCTGTTCCTTCTTTTTCTAAGATACATGACATACAAGTTGCATTTTCTCCAAATTTAATACATTCTGTATCTTTTTTTGTTCGAAAACTTCTTCCTAATGACAGTAAAAATATAGATTCTATAATATTAGTCTTACCATTTGCGTTGTTTCCGACAAAAATATTTAAAGATGGATGTAGATCTATGTTTAGTGACATATAATTGCGAAAATATAATAAATTTAGTTTTTTAATTTTCATTTGAAATTATATATTTTTCACCTAATATTTCTATTACGTCACCATCATATAATTTTTTACCACGCCTATTCTCTAGAATGCCATTCAAATAAACTTTTTCTTCTGCTAAAAAATACTTAGCTTCACCACCCGATCCGATAAAACTTTCAATTTTCAAAAATTGAGTTAATGTTATATATTCATTATCGATAAATAATTTCTTCATTTTACCTCCGTAATTTTTAACTCTATGGAATTATTTTATTTAAATAATAAAATGACAAAGAGATATATTTTCAACTCTTGCCATCTGAATTTTGAGCTAAAATATTTTACTAAAAAATGATTGTTAAGTTCATTTTAGTACATTTTTATTATACCATAAAAATAGCTGTTTTTCAAAGATATACAACGATAAACTATGAAAATACCAACCTTTGCTTAATCAATAAATTTTCTATTTTTATGATTTTTGTAACCTTTTTCAATTTACAATTTTAGAATCATGTTATATAATTGAATTAGGTGGTGATAACTATGAATTTAAGAAAAAAACTAGAAAATATTCTTAACACTAATATTTTAGAAATTCAAGAAACAAGTTATGGTATTACTAATAAAAATTATATTATAAGAACTCCAGAAGAAACGTATTTTTGCCGAGTTCCTAAAGATACAATGCACTTAAATAATAAATCTAACGAAAAAGAGGCACACGAATTAATCTCCAATGAATTTTATTTTCTTACGCCTGTTTATTACGACAATAACTTGTTGATAACTAAATTCATTCCAAATGTAAAAACATTTATTTCGAATAAAAATCTGTCTAGTATCGTTGAAATAGCGAAAATTTTAAAAGAGTTTCATTCAAAAAATTTTCAAGCAAACAATAAATTTGATCCTACTGAAACTTTTGAAAAATATTTTTATCAAATTGATGAATTTAAACACGATATAGAAAAACATATATACCTTGTTGATGAATTCAAAAAACTGTATACTCCTGACAGACTTTGTCATAACGATCTAGTTGAAGGAAACTTTTTATTTTCAAAAAATGAAGTATACTTGATTGATTTTGAATATGCAGGACAAAATGATTTTTACTTTGATATTGCAAGCTTTATATCAGAAAATAATTTAAACTATCAAGAAACGGTTACTTTTTTGAGTAATTATTTTAACAATGATATCTGTAATTTCGAAAAACTTGACGTATTTTTAAAATTTGCTGATTTACTTTGGTTTACATGGGCTTGGTTACTTTACGAAAGACGTGGAGAGGAAGTCTATAAAACTATTGCTGAAGAAAAATTTTATAGCTTAAATCATCCAAGAAAAATAAAATTTTAGGAGTTAACTATGGACTTAGGAAAAATAGGATTTGGAACATATACTTTAACTGATATTAATGCAGCTGAATTAGCTATTAATACCGCACTACTAAATGGATATAAGTTAATTGATACCGCTAGTTACTATAACAATGAAGATATTATCGGAAAAATTACTAAAAATATAAATAAAGAAAATTTTCTAATTACTACTAAAATTTGGCCTTCTGACTTGGCATACGATGATGCTTTGCGTTCATTCGAAAATAGTTATAAAAAATTAAACGAAAAAATAGATATTTTATTAATTCATTGGCCTCATCCAGAAAAATTTTTAGAAGGATACAAAGCTTTAGAAAGAATAAAAGAGCAAGGACTTGTAAAAGAAATTGGTGTAGCAAATTTTGAAATTAGACATCTAGAAAAAATAAAAAACAAATGTAACATCAAACCATTTTTAAATCAAATCGAAGCTCATCCTAAATTTGCTCAAAATGAATTAAACAATTATTTAAAAAAAGAGGAGATTTTATTTCAATCATGGTCTCCTATAGCAAGAAATATTTATAGCGATAACAAAATAATTTCTGATATTGCTAAATCACACAATGTTTCTAGCTCTCAAATAATATTGGCTTGGCACATTGCAAGAGGATACCATCCGATTCCTAAATCAGCTACTCCTAAGCATATTATTGAAAATATTATGAGCGAAAAAATAATTTTATCTTCTGAAGAATTGCTTAGATTAAATAGCTTAGATAATGGTGATCGTACAGGAATGCATCCCGAATTATTTCCTTACGATAAGTTTTAGTAACAACTTAGATTACTTACAAATTAAAACATATAAAACTTTTAAAACATTAATTCCTATCATACATTAGTTGTTAAACTAAAGATAGTTTTTCCTTTCGTATAATATTCTCAATATTATATTTTTATAAATTATTCTCATCTTTCTTATAGAACATAAGTGAAGTATTAAACAATAAAAAAACGTGAAGATACACGATATTTTTGACTAGTAAATAAAATCTAAATTGTAAATTTACTTATCATAATCTCGTATTTTCACGTTTTTTATAATAATTTATAAGTTAGGTATTTTTAATTTTTGTCCTATTGAAAGATTATTATTTTGCAAATTATTCTCATCTTTTATTTTTTGGATACCTGCTGTAGTATTGTTCTCACCGTATGCTTTTGACGCAATAATAAATAGCGTATCCCCTGATTTTACAGTATACTCCTCTCCTGCTACAATCTCACTATTTGCTACTTGATTAACAGAAGAATTTGAATTACTTTCTGTAGTCGCTTGTGTACTACTTGGAGTTGTATTTGTAGTTGACGAATTATTTGCTGTTGGAATTTCTACTTGAACTTTTTTTTCTTCTTCGGGAACTTGTGTAGAAATTACATTAGTTGTAGTCGTATTATTTTTATTTATATTAGCTATAGAATTACCTATAGAAATTATTAAAAATAAAAATATTACTGATGATATAGGTAAAATTAAAGATAATAATTTTTCTTTAGATGATGTATATTTCATTTTTATTTCCTAATTATTCTACTGTTTCAAAATAATCTTTATAAAATCCAGCGACTTTTCCTGTGTTATCTTTTACAAAAATATATTCTTCTGTTTCATTTACAACCTCATAAATCTTTCCAACAGTAAGTACATTACTAACTGTGAATTTTTCTGCATTTGTATTAATAACCTTTACTTTTTTCATTTTGTAATCCTCCATTCTTCTTTTGTTTATTATACATGTAAATTGATACACTTATAAAAATTAATAATGATAATGTCAATGATATAACTACTGGTTCCACTAATGTAATTTTGTAAAATCTTTTAAATATTATATAGCTAGTCAATCCTACAAAAATAGATGAAATTGCCCCATATTTCTCTGCTTTATTCCAGTATAATCCTAATAATATAATCCACAAGAATGTCGATTCTAAGCCACCAAAAGCAAAAAGATTGATTTCTACTATTAAAGAAGGTGGGTTTATACTTAATAAAGCTGCTAATATAATAATAACAATATTAATACCATATACAAATGTCGGCATATTTTTGTCATTTAGATTATTCTTTATTTTTTTTATATTAAGCAAAATGTCTTTAACTATAGTTGACGATATTAGTAAAAATTGAGCATTTACAGTTGTTATTATCGCTGCCATTGGCGCCGCCAATACTATAGCAACCAAATACCAAGGTAATATTTTCATAGCTGTTAAAGGAATAACTGAATCATAATCCGTAATTCCAGGAAATACTCCTCTACTCATAACTCCTATAAAGTGTATTCCAAACATAACAATAAAAATTACAATAGTACCAACTATTATTGATTGTTTTAAACTTCGATTATTTTTGTATAACATAGAGTTTACAGCAATATGAGGTATACCTATTAATCCCACACCTACTAATACCCAAAAAGATGATACATATGCTGGTGTTAAACTTCCATTTGAACCAAAAGGGCTCAATAAATTAGGATTTTGGGCATATAAATTTGACATTATAGTATCTAATCCACCACCATATTTTAAAACAGATAACATTAGTATTATAGTAGCAAAAATCATAATCATACCTTGGATCATATCAGTAATTAATATATTTTTTAAACCACCGAAAACCACACAAAATAGTATTATTACTGATATTAAAATAATTCCAACTTTATAATCTATACCTGTAAGTGCTGATAATAGCTTTGCTCCTCCTATCCACTGTCCAGACATTGCAGCTAGAATAAAAGCAACCATTGATATTGATGATATTACTGCTAATACATTCGATTTATATCTATGTCGAATATAATCTGTAATAGTAATTGCATTAATTTGTTTTGCTATTTTCTGAAATCTTCTTGCCAATACTAATAAAACAAAATACCCAGCAGTTACCTGTATAACTGCTAACAATACCCATCCTAAACCTAATTTATACGCTACACCAGGACCAGATAAAAATGTTGAAGCTGATCCATAAGTTGACATCAACGTTATAGCTAATACTATACCACTAACATTTCTATCTGCCAAATAATACTTTTCAAAAAATGAATTTCCTATGTGAGCCTTACTTAACTTATTTATTATTAAAGGTATCAAAATTATTGATAAAAAAATTATAGAAAATAATGTTAATACTTTATAATTGTCTGCTATATTCATTTATTACTTTTCCTCTTCTTTTATATCTTTGTTAAAAATGATATTACAAATAAAAACTAATGCAATAATAATAAATATACTCACTACAATAGAACTATAGAAAAACCATTCTGGAAATCCTAATATATATTTATAATCACTAACATTAACACCTGCATATTTTATATACGCAAAATAATACCATAAAACAAAATGTCCTACGACTAAAATAATAGCATAAATATAGTCTTTATTTTTCTCCATCTTCTAACCCCGTAATATTTGAAAAAATTCTGTATATATTAACATGTGTCACTTTTAATATATCTACTACTATGCTTCCCAAAAGTAAACCTGCTACTACATCT
>CAMEOL010000077.1 GCA_945929765.1 uncultured Gemella sp. | reverse complement strand
ATTAAACACGTTAGCATTAACTAATAAACTTAATAAACTTCTCGTACCAAATACAGCTGTAATAAATGTTACTAAAACCGCTAAAAGTAGCATAGTTGCAAAACCTTTAACACTACTTGTACCAAAAATAAATAATACTACTGCCGCAATAACTGTCGTTAACTGAGAATCGAATATTGTCCAAAGAGAGTTCTTTGCACCTGCACTATAAGCTTTTCTTAAATCGTGTCCTGCTTTTAACTCTTCTCTAATACGTTCGTTCATTATTATGTTAGCATCTACTGCCATCCCTACCCCTAGGATAATGGCAGCAATACCTGGTAACGTTAAAACTCCACCTATTTTATTAAAGAATAATATTGTTATATAGACATAAACAATTAACATAACGCTCGCTACAAATCCTGGCAAACGATAAACTAATAACATGAATACACTAATTATTCCTAATGCTATAACACCTGCCAATACAGTTTTATGTAAAGCATCCACCCCAAATTGAGCACCTACTGAATTTGAATATATTTCAGTCAACTTAACCGGTAAAGCTCCAGAATTAAGTAATGCTGCAAGTTCTTTTGCTTCCTCAACTGTGAAATTCCCCGAAATTTGTACATCTTTTGAATTTATAGTTTGTGTAACTTGCGGAGCTGATACATACTTAGGTGTTTCTTTTTGAACTTCATCAACAAATTTATCTCCTTCATTGTAATCCATCCAAATTACCATTAAGTTTTGCCCTGCAGGTTTTTTACTAATTTCTGATGTTATTTGTCCAAATTTATCGCCATCTTTTAACTTAAGTGTTACTATAGGTTTTGACGATTGATCATATCCTTGAGCAGCACCATTTTCTTGTAAATCTGCCCCATCTAGTAATATTTTATCTTCAACATCTCGTATAGTTAAACTAGCTTGTGTAGATAAAACCTTCCTTGCTGTTTCTTGATCTTTCACTCCTGCAAGCTCTACACGAATTCTATTCCCAGATTCAACAGTTATTACAGGTTCACTTACTCCTAAAATATTAATACGTCTACTTATAGTATCCGATGTCGCCTTCACTGCATTTTCATCGATATTGTCACCTTCTTTTAAAGGTTCTACTTGATAAAGAACCTCAAATCCCCCTTGCAAATCAAGTCCTAAATTAACTTTATCGATGTTAGGTTTATATGTTAAAAAGATACTAGTTAATGTAATTACTATTAATGAAATAAAAGTAAAAATTCTACTATATTTCTTTGTATTTCTTCTATTTTTCATTTTTTCTCCTAATTTTTGTGTAATGAATCTACATATTTTTCTATATAATCTAAGACAGAAAACTCATTATTGTTTCCTATAATTTCATCACAAATATTTTTAATTTCCTTTTTAGCGTTGCTTGGACAAACACTCGTGCCTGCAACTTTTAGCATTTCTACATCATTTAAATTGTCTCCAAAAACTACAGAATCAGCTATATCAATTCCATAATATTCTGCTACTCTCTTTATCCCATCACCTTTATTAGTTCCATAAGGAATAATATCAAAATAATTAGTTGCAGAAAAAGTAGCTTCTGAAGGAAACACCTTATTTACTTCAGCATGAATACTATAAAGTAAGTTGTGATTTTCTGAAGTCATCATTACTTTATAACACTTGTCACCATTTTCTTTTAGTGCTCCTAATATGTCCTCTGTAATGAACATAGGTGTTTTTTCGTTATCTGGTAAATTTTCTTCTACTTTTCGTATTCTAGACAGACTTAATGACACTTTATCGCAATATATATAGTTTGCACTATATATATGAAATTCTATACTACCATCTGTTAATTCCAAATATTTATTATAAATCAACTCTGTTTCTTCGAAAGAAAAAGATTTTTCATACAATACTTCACCTGTTTTTTGGTTTCTAATAAAACTTCCATTACAAGAAATTGTTGCATCATTTAATCCCATAGCATTATAATAACTTCTCACTGCTAAATCAATCCTACCTGTAGCAATAAAAAATCTTACGCCTTTTTCTTGTAATTTCTTCATTACTTCTTTTGATCTTGGACTAATTTCTCTATTATCATTAAGAAATGTTCCATCCATATCGGTAATAAACCACTTTGTCATAATTCCACCTACTTTTTAAACACAATATACTTACTAATAAAATAGTTAGCAACTATAACTATAAATTGTGTAATTATTTTTCCTATAAAGTCTTGTATCCCTATAAATACAAACAATTCCACCCCTATTATTTCTATAAACATTGTAAATAATCTTGAACTGAAAAACACCGATAATTCTGATAATATTTTTTTTATACCCGTAGCCTTTGACGAAAAAACATATTTAGCGTTGACAAAATACGCAAAAATTATCGACAACGTTATAGAAGTAAAGTTCGAAATAATTCTCTCTAACCCTATTCTAGTTAAAATGTAGTAAGAAATAATATTCACTAATGTTGTACAAACCCCAAAAAATAAGTAACTAATTATACTTTTGTATTTAGGATTATTATAAAAATCTAATGCTTTATTTATAATTTTTTTCATACGAAACACCTATTAAAGTAAACTATACAATTTTATATCCGGATATTTATCGCTAAACCAACGCATCGCAAACTCATTTTCGAATAAAAATACATAGTTATCGTATAAATCTTTAACTAAGATACTTCGAGATGATGACATACTTTCTTTAATATCTTCTTCATTTTCTATCCAGCGAGTAGTTTTTTGACCTACATACTCCATTACAACTTCTGTGTTATATTCATTTTTCATACGATGTTCAAAAACTTCAAATTGTAGTTGTCCCACAGCTCCTAGAATAATTTGATTAGTATGCAACGTCTTATAATACTGTATTGCTCCTTCTTGTACTAACTGTTCAACACCTTTATGGAAATGTTTTTGTTTTAAAACATTTTTAGCTGAAACTTTAACAAAAATTTCTGGTGTGAATGATGGTAATTTTTCGAACTCAACTTTTTTGTTTTGATATAAAGTATCCCCTATTTGATAATTCCCACTATCATATAGACCAATAATATCTCCAGGATAAGCCGTTTCGATAGTTGCTTTATCATCTGCCATAAAGTTGGTTGAACGAGATATCTTCATTTTCTTTCCTGTTCTTGTTAAATTCACATCCATACCTCGATTAAACACACCTGAACATACTCTTAAGAAAGCAATTCTATCTCGGTGTTTCGGATCCATATTTGCTTGTATCTTAAATATAAAACCTGAAAAATCATCATCTAATGGATCTACGTCGTTTCCATCTGCAGTTTTTCTACTTTTAGGTGTAGGTGCCGTATCTACATAATAGTTTAAAAAACTCTCAACTCCGAACGATGAAAGTGCTGAACCAAAAAATACAGGAGTTTGATCTCCTCGAAGTTGTTTTTCGTAATCATACTCTACACCAGCTTCTGTAATCAATATCATATCTTCGACACATTTTTGATACATAGTATCATTCTCTAGTGTATTTCCGTCTATTATATTGTACTCGTCATCAAGTTCTACAAAACTATCTCCTTCTTTAAAAGGTTCTATGTAGTGGTTCTTTCTATCCATAATTCCAAAGAAATTTTGCCCCATACCGACAGGTAAATTCATTGGGTATGTTTCTATTTCTAATTTTTCTTCTATCTCTTCTAACAATTCTAATGGATCTTTTATTTCCCTATCTAACTTATTTATAAACGTAAATATAGGAATTCCTCTCATTTTACAAACTTTAAATAATTTTAATGTTTGTGCCTCTATACCCTTAGCTCCATCGATAACCATTACCGCACTGTCAACTGCCATTAACGTACGATAAGTATCCTCAGAAAAATCTTCGTGCCCTGGAGTATCCAAAATATTAATTATCTTTCCATCATAATCAAATTGCATTACTGACGACGTTACAGAAATACCTCTTTGCTTTTCTATGTCCATCCAGTCACTTTTAGCAAATTTACCTGATTTTTTTCCTTTTACTGTCCCCGCTTCTCTTATCGCTCCACCGAAAAGTAGTAATTTTTCTGTTAACGTTGTTTTCCCTGCATCGGGGTGCGATATTATAGCAAACGTTCTTCGTTTTGTTACTTGTTCTTTTACTGTCACTATCTTTATCCTTTCTAAATCAAAATCTAAAATTAATTACCGAACTTCTTATAAGCTTCCTCTAAACATATTACTGGATCCGAGTGCCAGACTTTTTGACCACCTTTTAAGATTTCGTAATCTTCACGACCTTTTGAGGCAAGTATTAGGACGTCCCCTGGTTCAGCTAATTCTACAATTCTTTTCACGGCATCTGTCCTAAACCAAATTTTCTCATAATTTTTATGAGTTAACCCTTGTTCAATTGCCCCCATTAAAACTTCTACATCTTCGTCTCTTGGACTATCTGTAGTAATAATTACATAATCTGCTTCAGAAATAATATTACCTATTAATGGTCCCTTAGAAAGATCACGTCCTCCTCCCATACCTGTAAGAAGTAAAGTTCTTCTTCCTGTACGAATAGCCTTCGTAGCTTCTAGTAGCTTTTCGTATCCATCAGGTGTGTGTGCGAAATCACTGATTATATCAATAGGTAAATCCTCTCCTAGTATTTCCATACGCCCATAAAGTGGTTGCATTAGCGGCAATATTTCTATAATTTCTAGAATCGAATAACCTTTTAGCCACACCGATATCATAGCAGCCAAAACATTACTAACCATAAAATCTCCGATATATGGAATCATACAGTCATATTTTCCTTCTGGACAATCCAACGTATAAGTTGTTACTAATCTATTATTTATTTTTTGCTGTTTAATATTACTTGCAAAAAAATCAGCAGTATTATCTTTAATGGAATAAGTAATTTCTTGTTGATATAAACATTTTGACATTATTTCATAATAATTATCATCTTTATTCAAAACACCATATTTTGCTTCTTTTAAATTATTTCCTAATGTAGAAAAAAGCAATGACTTATCATAACCATAAGTAAGCATATCGCCATGAAAATCTAAATGTTCATGAGTTAAATTACTAAATACTGCAACATCAACATTAACATTATATATTCTTCCTAATACCATTGCATGTGACGATGCTTCAAAGGCAAAATTTTCTATTTTTTCTCTCTTCACCTCGCCAATCTTATTGTGTAAAGTTACTACGTCAGGTGTTGTATTGCCAAGATAATTCGGTTTCTCATTATTTTTACAAAAACCGTTAGTCCCTAAATAAGAACTAGATGAACCTAATAACATTAGAATATTGTGTAACAATGAAGTTATACTAGTTTTTCCGTTAGTCCCAGTAACTGCAACCGTATGAACTTTATTTCCATTATCATTAATATGTTCTGCTATGATACTGGCAACTTTTACAACTTCGGTTTCTTTAACAACAACAACTGCACAATT
>CAMEOL010000076.1 GCA_945929765.1 uncultured Gemella sp. | reverse complement strand
GTTATCGTTGCAATAACTATAGTAATAAGTGTAAGTACTACAATTGAAAGAACTAATGCCCCGCCTTCATTTTTACTAATTCTTTTAATTTTCATAACGTTATCCTGCATTCATAGATTCACTATTGATTTCTTTTTCATTAGCGTCTGAAATTTCTTGTTTTTCCTCAGTATCTTTATTTTCTTCCTCTAGTTTTTTCTTCTCGTTTTCTTCTTTTTCTTTCTTTTTCTTCTCTTCTAACTCTTTTTTTTCTTTTTCTTCATCTTTTAACCTTAGTCGTAAAGTCCTTTTTTTTCCACCTCTGTCAACAATAGTTATCTCGGAAAAATTGTTATCAGAATTAATTTCATAAGAAGTAATATTTTCTAAAAGAAGTGAGTACCCTCTCGCAGAATAATTCCCTTTATTCCTAGTTTTTTTATAAATCTTTTTACTAGTGAACACTATCTCATGATCCCAATCTTCTTCTTTATTACTAAAATAAATTTTATTATTTTTTACATTTACAGAATCCGATTCCTCATAGTAGTCCATCATATTTTTATGCATTAGTGCATACTCATAATCTGTAAAATCCAACATACTTTTGGATATAGTTGCTGTTAAATTTATTATTGCTGCAAGGAGTGTAACAAATATAGATAGTAAGAACAGAGACACTATAATTTCTATTAGTGTAAATCCTTTTTTATTCATATTCAATCTTTTCTCCAGTTTCTATATTCGTTATTACAGCTTTATTTTTATTTACTTCTATTTCATATTTCCCTCTTACTACTGTGAATTCATCATCTTTATTTATTAATATCTCTTCATAAAGAACTTCTTTTAACTCTAATTTATTTTCCATTTCAGTTAAATATTTATAATTCAACACAACATTAGGTAATAAGTATATTAAAATAATAGAACAAACAAATAAGCCTGCAAGTAATTCCAGCAAGGTAAAACCTGATTTATCTTTCATTTACTGTTATATATCCAGTTTCTAAGTGAATAATTATTTCATATGTACTATTATCAAACATTACAAGTACTGTATTAGCAACATTAACTTTACCATCAATAAACTTAAATTTTATATCTCTTGCTCCTGTCCCTGTTTTTCCTCCACCATCTACTTTCTTCCAATGACGTTCTCCATCATAATACAACACATACTCATCACTATTTTCAAAAAAATTGATGAATTGTCCCTTATCTGAATTCAAACTTTTTGTTTGAACTAAGTATATGTCAGAAACTATATTATTAACAGCAATTTTCTCTTTGTATTTATCAAATGACTGTACAGGATTAAAAGATAAAATAATAATTATTATACTAACAATAAATAGTACACTAATAACCTCTATGAAACTAAAACCTTTATTATCCTTGCAAAGAAGCTTTCCCATTGCTAATAACTACTGTTTTTCCATTTGGTGCCTTGCTCACCTCTTCTACAGTACCTTCTAAATATCCTTTTTCTACTAATTTTGCAAAAGTTACATCACTATCTTTTTCATTTAATTCATAAGCTGTAATTTGTGATTGTACCGTTTTTACATAAGCTTCTGAACTTTTGTCTTTCGCAGTATCTAGGTTGTTTGTAATATTCGGTACAATTAAAATCAATAGAATTGCTATAATAAATATAACAATCAACATTTCAATTAAAGTAAACCCATCTTTGTTTTTTAATTTTTTTCTTAATTTTAATAGTCTTTTCATTACTTATCTCCTTATTTAATTGCGCTAGTCATATTAAAAATTGGCAATAATATTACTAAATATAACCCCACTATTATAAATGCTAATAACATAAACAATATAGGCTGTATTTTTTTTAACCTTTTATCTATTAGTTTTATAAAGCTATCTAACATAATATTACTAAACAATTTTAATTCTTTAGCTAGCATACTATTCCTACGTCCATGAGCAATAAACTTTGACATCGAATTAGAAAAATATTCCTTATTACTAACTGCAATCTCAAGTGACTGCCCATTAATCAAATCTTGTTCAATAGTTGAGGCGAAAATTGTAAAATAATAATTATAATTTTTTATCCTTATTTCTTCTAGAGCAGTTTTTATTGGAAAACCACTTTCTAAAAATAGACTTAATTCTGAGCTAAATTGATATGAAAAATAATATTTAAAATATGTATTTATTATTGGGATACGAAATATTGTTTTAAAAAAAATATTCTTTTTATAATTAAAAGTATAAAAAATATAAAGAAAAAGTAGTATAAAAAATATTAGTGTTAAAAGCAAAATTTTAGGTAGGAAGTACAATATAGTTATTAAAACTTGAACTTGCTTGTCCATAGGTATATTTGAAGAAGCATAAATATTTGAAAATTGAGGAATTACTAGAACATTAAAAATTGTAATTAATATGACTAACATCGTTGTTAGAATTATAGGATAACGAAGTGCTTTAATAATTTTTTCTTTTTGTTCTTTTTTTATGAGTAAGTATTTTTCTATCTCTAACAACATAGTTTCTACTTTGCCATAATGCTCAGAAAATTTCATTTTACTGACTATTGATTGTGAAAAATTGAACTTTTCCAAAATATCGGACAATTTACTCCCTGTAGACATATCATTTTTAATTTGCACAATGATATTTTGCGGCGCATTATACTGAAGCATTAAAAATTCTAAAGAATCTTCAAGCATATATCCATGTTTAATTAATTCATATAATCTTCTAATAAAATATACTTGTTCATCTTTTTTTATTATCTTACTAATAACCCCATTTTTCTTTTTCACTAACATTTATTTCTCCTGCATCACATAATTTTTTCATTTTATTCCTTAGTGTTTCTAAGTCAACTCTATTGTGCTTCAAAAAATGTTTTAACTGTTCTCGTTCTAATATTTCCGTTACTAATTGTTGGGTATTGTTAGTTGTTTTAACTAATCTCTGTGAGATTATACATAATACTGTTTGGCTTAAGTCTTCTTTCCCTATACCTAAGTCTAATAATCTATAAATAACACCTAAAGTATCTTCTGCATGTAAAGTAGTTATTACTAAATGACCTGAAAAAGAAGAAGTTACTACATACTTTGCTGTTTTACTATCTCTTATTTCTCCGACCATTATAACGTCTGGATCACATCTTAGAATAGATTTTAGAGCATTATCATAGTTAATCCCTGCCTTTTCATTCACTTGCATTTGAATAATACCATCAATATGCTTTTCTACTGGATCTTCTATAGAAATTATTTGTTTATTTCTATTAATAAATTCAATAGCAAGTTTATACATTGATGTAGATTTACCACTTCCAGTTGGTCCTGAGAATATAATAAGACCATTAGCGTTTTTTGATAAATTTATTATTTTTTGTGAATCTTCTTCGAAAATGCTGAATGAAACGTCACTTAATTCATCTGTAAAAATCCTTATTACACATCCCTCTAAAATCTCAGTCAGTGGTAATGTAGAGACCCTCAAAAAATATTTTTTATCGTTATATAGGTATTCAAATTTCCCACTTTGCGGAACTTTATTCATCGCTATATCAATAGATGCATTAAATTTTAATAAAGAAATTATTGAGTCAATTTGTGCGTTCGATAACTCTATATCTTCTTCTAGTTCTCCCTTAATTCTGAATTTTATCTTTGATATTTCTCTACTCATATTAGGATAGATATGAATATCACTAGCTTTTCTTTCAATAGCAGAAATAATTATACTGTTCATCAGTTCTTTTGTATCTATATTCGTCACCTACTCCCCAAAAAAGAGAATCTCAATGAGATTCTCTTTCTAATTAAATTTGTTGACTATTATCCCAGATGTTTTGAAAAAGAATATCCCCTAAATTTTACAATTATTTCTTTTATTAATTTTACATCTTCTACAGTTAACTTTTCTACAAGATCAATTACTTGTTTATGTACATTCCTGCCTGTTACTTCTTCTTTGTCATTTCTATGCCCTATTAACTCGTCTACTGAAATTTTGTACAATTCAGCAATAGCGATTAATGTAGAAATGTTAGGTTCGTTTCTTCCATACTCCCAGTTGGCATAAACACCATGCGAAGATAAGCCAAGCTTTTCAGCTAATTCTGCCATAGAATAACCACTACTTTTTCTTAACTTTTTTAAATTTTCTGCTAATATTATCCCCTTATTTTTCATTTTGTTCACCTCTACTTTTGTCCACCTCTCCTATACACTTTTATTGTATTACATTTTCTAAAAAAAAGCAAAATACTACTAAGATTTTTTTTATGAATTTTAGTAGTATTTTATTAACTATTTAATAATTTTTTTCTATAGTTCTTATATTAATATTTTTAAGTAATTCTTTATAAACATAACTTGCGGCAATTAGCCCTGCAGTAGACGGACAAAAAGAATTAGAAGATGGTGGTGTTTGCGCCTTTCTTATTTCAGAGTTTGCATTCCCTATTTTTTCTGTATATTCTTTTCTAGGAACTAAAGGACTTTCTGTTGAAAAAACAACAGGTACTCTTCCTTTAATCTTTTCTTTTTTTAATTTCAATCTTATAACTTTTGCTAATGGGCAAACCGATGTTTTCGATATATCTGATATTTGAAATTTTGTTGGATCCATTTTATTCGCAGAACCCATAACTGAGATGAATTTTATACCATTCTTCAAACA
Source organism: uncultured Gemella sp. (assembly GCA_945929765.1). Lineage (GTDB taxonomy): Bacteria > Bacillota > Bacilli > Staphylococcales > Gemellaceae > Gemelliphila. The sequence goes on along the minus strand of CAMEOL010000076.1, from coordinate 926 downwards.
GTGTTTTATTAAATGTATTTTATATGTAACCGTATCACATGCATCTATTACAAAGTCTAATTTATTTTCATAAAACATCTCAAATGTTTCGTTAGTATAAAAATTTTGAATAGCTATAACCTCACAATCAGGGTTAATGTCATGTATCCTTTTTTTCATCTCTTCAACTTTGCTTAATCCCACCGTTTTGGTAGTAGCGTGTAATTGTCTATTTACATTCGTAATATCGACATTATCTTTATCCATCAACACTATCGAACCTACTCCACTCCTAGCTAAAGCTTCTGCAGCAAAAGAACCTACTCCTCCTACTCCTAAAATTGCTACTCTACTATTTTTTAATATATCTAAACCTTCAAGTCCTATAACTAATTCATTTCTCGAAAATTGATGTAACATAATACACTCCTAAATTTATTTTTTTCTAGTTTACCATAGTATTATTTTAAACAAAATAAAAATGACTTAGCTAGCTAAGTCATTAAACCGGAGTACCGTAGAAACTTACGTAAATAGGTCCTGAATAATTCAGGTGGGTACAATAGCATTGCTTTTTGAAATCTTTTCGTCATATTTGAGGAAAAGCACGCCATACTAACAAATGATTCTTATTCCCTTTTATAAAGTGTTAGGCCCAAAATAATATAAGCCACACGTATACTCAAGTTTTCTTATTAATATTTTAACATATATATTTACTTTTAACAAGAACAATATTAAATATTATTGAAACAATTATACCACCAACAAAAAATTATAATATAATTATATTTTTTAGTACTAGCCGTTTACTTTTATTTAGTAAAAATTTTATTTAATTAGACACTTCGACCACTTGAAAACTTTTTTATAATCTGCATTATCCTCTATTTTAAAAATCATTGTTTACTGTATTTTAGTAAGTTTTACACGTTACGACTCAATAA
>CAMEOL010000075.1 GCA_945929765.1 uncultured Gemella sp. | reverse complement strand
AAATAAAAAATATGAAGATTAGGTAGTTTCGGTCTTCATATTTTTTTATGTATAATTAATAGTGATTTTAGTAGTATTAGTAAATATTTAATGCTTGTGGTTGACTAACGAAGAATTTAATGTTATTATAATTACTTAATAAAATACAGATGTTTGAGAGATCCATCTTTAAAAAAAACTAAAAGCATTAGCAACTCTCATGGCTGGTGTTTATTTTTTTCTCTTGAACAAGATAAGGAGATAAGATGAGAAATAATAAAGTTAAAATTTTAACTATTCAAGCTTTAATAGCAGCGATTTATGTGGTATTGACGGTTTCTAATGTAAGTTTTTCTTATGGACAAATTCAATTTCGTTATAGCGAATCTTTAATGCAACTAGTTGTATTTAACAAATTATTCTGGTTGCCGTTAACATTAGGGGTTGCGATTGCGAATTTCTTTAGTCCGTTAGGAATAGTAGACGTTATATTTGGAACGTTAGGTACAGGATTAGCATTAGCACTTAGTGTATTTATTTTTAAAAGCATAAAAAATAGAATTGTACGTCACATAGTAAATATTGTACTTTATTTAGTAGTATGTATGCCTATAATAGCTTATGAAATTGCAGTTTTCCCTACAGGTTTTTCTAACTCAGTTCCGTTTGAATGGGGAGCTTACTTAGCTATTTACGGAAGTTTACTAGCATCTCAAACGATCGTTATGATTCTTGGTGCAGTAATTACAGAAATTTTACACAAAGCTGTTAATTTAGAAAAAATATTTGATAAATAATAATTTTTAGAAAAAATACTTGACAAAAATAATGTTTTAGTGTATATTATTGAAAGTCAGTTAAAAATGTACCTAAGACAGTAGGGAACGAAAGTTTTAATAATCCTACCGAGGACAATAATAAAAAGAGTATTATTTCTATGCCTTTTTGTATGTTCTCACATGCGGAAAGGTTTTTTTATTGGTACAATGAGATTGATAATCTAATTAGGAGGAAATTCAATGTCAAAAGCTATTGAGAGAAAACAAGAACTTGTAAACCAAATTGCTGAAGAAATTAAAGCAAGTGCTTCTATCGTTATTGCTGACTATCGTGGATTAAATGTTGCTGAAGTAACAGAACTACGTAACAACATGCGTAACGAAGGATTAACATTCAAAGTTTACAAAAACTCATTAGTACGTCGTGCAATGGAGCAAGCTGGGATCGAAGGATTAGAAGAAGTTCTAACTGGACCTAACGCTATTGCATTCTCAACTGAAGACGTAGTTGCACCAGCAAGAGTACTTAACGACTTTGCAAAAACACACGAAAACCTAGAATTAAAAGCTGGGGTTATCGAAGGTAAAGTTGCTTCTTTAGAAGAAGTAAAAGCTATCGCAACATTACCAAACAAAGAAGGGTTACTTTCTATGTTACTTTCTGTATTAACAGCACCTATGAGAAATACTGCTTTAGCAGTTAAAGCTGTTGCAGACCAAAAAGCTGAACAAGAAGCTTAATAAAAAATAAAAAGTATATAAAGATAAATCGGAGGAAAATTATAATGACTAAAGAACAAATTTTAGAAGCTATCAAAGCTATGTCTGTTTTAGAATTAAACGACTTAGTAAAAGCAATTGAAGAAGAATTCGGAGTAACTGCTGCTGCGCCTGTAGCTGTAGTAGGTGGAGCTGCAGGAGCTGCAGTAGAAGAAAAAACTGAGTTTGATGTAGTATTAGCATCAGCTGGAGATCAAAAAATTAAAGTAATCAAAGTAGTTCGTGAAATCACTGGAGACGGACTAAAAGAAGCTAAAGAAAAAGTTGATGGAGCACCAGCAACTCTTAAAGAAGGAGTTTCTAAAGAAGAAGCAGAAGAAATCAAAGCTAAATTAGAAGAAGTTGGAGCTTCTGTAGAAGTTAAATAATTGAATTTTTAACTAATTAGATAGATGTAAAATTAACAAAAATATTTTCTTTTGAAAATATTTGATACGATGATAATAACATATAGTATATCTCAAGTTAGCGATGCTAGCTGAGATATACTTTTTTAGTTAAAGTATGTCTAAATTTATTATTTCTACTAAAGATAGATGTAAAAAATAGATATATTATCTTTATTAGGAATAATAAATTATTTAACAGATAAAATGGTAATAAAATACAAATAAAAGAAAGAAATGAAAAGGTACTCTATGGAACATTATTATACTAACAATCCTAATTCTACTAGTAACGAAAAAAAGATAAGTGCATATATTTTAGGGAAAGAATACTTTTTTATTACAGATAATGGAGTATTTTCGAAAGATAGTGTTGATTTTGGGACGAAGACTTTGTTAGAAAGTTTTAACACTACAAAGGAACAAGCTGCAGTTTGTGATCTTGGTTGTGGATATGGAGTTGTTACTGTTGTATTGGGAACAGCTAACCCTAGTTATAAATATACATTAATAGATGTAAATAAGCGAAGTTTGGAATTAGCAGAAAAAAATGTAAATTTAAACAAATTAAATAATGAAGTTAATTTTTTAGAAAATGATGCGCTAGATAATATAGAAGAAAAGTTCGATATTATTGTTACTAATCCTCCTATTAGAGCAGGGAAGAAAGTTGTGCACAAAATGATGGAGCAAAGCTACAACAATCTAAATAGTAGTGGAGAATTATGGGTAGTAATTCAAAAAAAACAAGGTATGGCAAGTTGCAAGAAGTTGCTAGAGCAACTTTTTAATAAGGTGGAAATCGTATCGAAAAACAAAGGATATTATATATTAAAATCTGTAAAATAATTGACAAGAACACTTTATTGTGATAGTATGATATATTGCAAGTAATTTATTTTTTTAGATATAAATTACTATATTTTGTTTTTAAAACGTTGAAATAACAGCGTTTTCAACCTTTTTTTAATAACGAAAATATAAAATAACCGAGGGGTGACACAGTTGCAAAAAGTAAAATTTGGTAAACATAGAGAAAGACGTAGCTATGCAAGAATTTCAGAAGTTATCGATTTACCGGACTTAATAGAAATTCAAACTGCATCGTATAAAAAATTTTTAGAAACTGGTGTTAAGGAAGTTTTTAAGGATGTTTCTCCAATTGAAGGGAACAACGATAAATTAAGTTTAGAATTTATTGATTATAAATTAGGAACACCAAAATACGATATAGATGCGTCAAAAGAGCGTGATGCTACATATGCAGCGCCTTTGAGAGTAAAAGTAAGATTACTTAATAAAGAAACTGGTGAAATAAAAGAACAAGAAGTGTTTATGGGAGAATTACCTCTTATGACTGACACAGGTACTTTTATTATTAATGGGGCAGAACGTGTAATAGTATCACAATTAGTTCGTTCTCCGTCAGTTTATTTTACAGAGGATGAAAAATTAAAAGTTAAGAATATTTCTAATGCATACAAAACAACTGTAATTCCGAACCGTGGAGCATGGTTAGAGTTAGAGAAAGACATTAAAGGTCTTGCGTATGCTCGTATTGATAGAACAAGAAAGATACCATTAACTACGTTAATAAGAGCTTTAGGATTCAATACTGATGCAGAAATAATCGAACTATTCGGAGAAGATACAGAACTGCTAAATACTCTAGAAAAAGATGAAAATAGAGATACTGCAACTGCGTTAAAAGCAATCTATGATAAATTAAGACCAGGGGAACCTACAAATGTTGAAACTGCAAAAGCAACATTATATGCTAGATTTTTTGATGCAAGAAGATATGATTTGGCAAAAGTTGGACGTTATAAATTAAATAACAAACTTAATGTATCAGAAAGATTAGAAAATCAAGTGCTAGTAGAGCCGATAGTAGATACAGAAACAGGAGAAATTTTAGTAGAAAAAGGTACTAAATTAACTCGAAAAATATTAGATGAAATACAAGAACAACTAGCAACTACAGCGAACGTAAAAGAATATGATATGAACGAATCTCTTGATGGAAATGATATTCTTAAATTGCAATTGTTTAAAGTAGTAAATTTTGTTAAAGCAGGAAATAATTATAATATAGATGAATTAACGGGAGATCAAGTTTTACACATTATAGGTAATGCTTCTCCTGATAAAGATTTACTAACTTTATCGATAGCTGATATTATAGCAAGTATCAACTATTACTTACTATTAATAAGAAATAGAAGAAATAGTGACGGATTTGAATTTGAATTAATTGGTAATTCAGATGATATCGATCACTTAGGAAATCGTCGTTTACGTTGTATAGGAGAGTTGTTACAAAATCAAATTCGTGTTGGTATCTCGAGAATGGAAAGAGTTGTTCGTGAAAGAATGAGTATCCAAGATTCAGAAGAAGTTACACCACAACAACTAATAAATGTTCGTCCAGTAACAGCGATCATTAAAGAATTTTTCGGAAGTTCGCAACTTTCACAGTTCATGGACCAAACAAACCCACTAAGTGAGTTAACTCACAAACGTAGGCTATCAGCATTAGGTCCTGGTGGATTAACAAGAGAACGTGCAGGTATGGAAGTTCGTGACGTTCACTATTCTCACTATGGACGTATGTGTCCTATAGAAACACCAGAGGGGCCGAACATCGGTCTTATCAACTCATTATCATCATTCGCAAGAATAAATGAATTTGGATTTATAATGACACCATATCGAAAAGTTGAATTTGATGCAGAAGGGCGTCCATATGTAACAAAAGAAGTTGCTTATTTGACTGCTGATCAAGAAGATAAGTATGTCGTTGCACAATCTAATTCTAATGTAGATGAGCAGGGATATTTCTTAGACGACGAAGTAGTTTGTCGTTTCCGTGGGGACAATACAGTAAAACCAAAAGAAATGATGAATTATATGGACGTATCACCGAAACAGGTAGTTTCGGCAGCAACGGCGTGTATACCGTTCTTAGAGAATGACGACTCAAACCGTGCATTAATGGGTGCCAACATGCAACGTCAAGCAGTACCATTAATGATAACAGAAGCTCCATTTGTTGGAACGGGGATGGAACATGTTTCAGCTCGTGACTCAGGGGCAGCAGTAGTAGCGAAATATCCAGGTATAGTAGAATATGTAGACGCTACAAAAATAAAAGTTCGTAGAATAGAAAAATTAGATGGAGAAGAATTGAAAGGTGATTTAGATGTTTATCCAATTCACAAGTTCGTTCGTTCTAACCACAGTACATCATATAACCAAAAACCAATTGTAAATGTTGGCGATAAAGTAGACGTAAAAGACATTCTTGCAGACGGTCCATCAATGGATAAAGGAGAATTAGCTCTAGGTAAAAACTTAGTAGTAGCATTCGTAAACTGGGATGGATATAATTACGAGGATGCTGTAATTATGAGTGAACGTCTAGTTAAAGACGATGTATATACATCTATCCATTTAGAAGAATACGAAACTGAAGCTCGTGATACAAAACTTGGGCCTGAAGAGATTACTAGAGAAATTCCTAACGTAGGAGAAAATGCACTAAGAAATCTAGATGCACGAGGAATTATCCGTATAGGTGCAGAAGTAAAAGATGGAGATATCCTAGTAGGGAAAGTAACACCTAAAGGTGTAACAGAACAAACACCAGAGGAAAAATTACTATATGCTATTTT
>CAMEOL010000074.1 GCA_945929765.1 uncultured Gemella sp. | reverse complement strand
TATATATATTTGTATACGTATATAGTATATTTAATTTTCATAGGTATAATATTTCTTGTTACATTATTTATTTATAATAAATTTACTTTGAATGATATAGTTATTATTATAATTTGTATTAATATTTCAAATTTATTGCTTCCAAGCGTTTTAAAAAGAAACTCATTTTGGAAAAATTTTATTATAGGAGTTTCCCTAGTTGCTGTAGTAACATTTGTACTTAATAAAATACAAATAAATTCAGAATTTAACATTAATTTTATTTCATTATTAATAAGTAACATAATAACGTTTATTATTGGCTTTTATTTATCATTAAAAAATATAAGACCAAAAAATTATAGTTAGGAGAGCTAATTTATGAAATATTTAAGAAATGCTATGATAGTAGATTATATTAGGGGATATAATGGCAATGGAAAAACATTTGAAATATTATTTGTGGGACTTATTAGTTATCTAATTATAACAATATTTAATTATGAAAAATCAGCAGAAATAACATTTTTTATAGTTTCTTTAATGACATTATTTTTATTTAGTAAAAAGAAAGAATATTTGTATGATAAGTATTTATCAATAAATAAATTATTTATTATTGAATGGCTAAATATATACATTTCACTATGTTTATTATTTTCAATGTGTTTGGTTTTGGGTGGGTTTAACTTAAAAAAATTAATAACTATGATTTTAATTTTTTCTATGATAAATATATTGTTTTATGTAAAATTTTATAATAAATTTAATTGGAATACTATTTTTATTGTCAATTTTTCATTAACAATCGCTACTTTAGATAAAATAATTAATTCAATACTGGATATTAAAGAGTATACAATGTTATTAATAGCTTTAGTAATATTTTTTATAACAATTTATTTAAGTATATATTACAGTAAACAAATTTATTATCCTAAAAATTATAGTAATTAAAAAATCCTCAAGAAATTTCTTGAGGATTTTTATTTGATTATTATTTGAATTCTGCAGTATCAACTTTAACAGCAGGTCCCATAGTTGTAGTTACAGCTACAGACTTGAAGTAAGTTCCTTTAGCTGCTGCTGGTTTAGCTTTAGCTAATGCTTCTTGAACTGCTTTGAAGTTTTCTACTAAATCTTCAGTAGAGAATGAAACTTTACCGATTGGAGTATGAACAACACCAGCTTTTTCAGCACGGTATTCAACTTTACCAGCTTTAATTTCATTAACTGCTTTAGTAACGTCCATAGTTACAGTTCCAGTTTTAGGGTTTGGCATTAATCCTTTAGGTCCTAAAAGACGTCCGATTTTACCAACTTCTCCCATCATATCTGGAGTAGCAACGATTACGTCAAAGTCAAACCAACCTTGTTGAATCTTAGTGATGTATTCACCTTGTCCTACGTAGTCAGCTCCAGCTGCTTCTGCTTCTGCAGCTTTTTCACCTTTAGCAAATACAAGAACTTTTGCAGTTTTACCAGTTCCTTTAGGTAGAACTACAGCCCCACGTACTTGTTGGTCGTTTTTACGAGTGTCAACTCCAAGACGGAATGCCACTTCTACAGTTGCGTCAAAGTTTACAACGCTAGTTTTTTGTGCTAATTCAATTGCTTCTAGTACTGAATATAGTTTAGAAGAATCAACTAATTTAGCCGCTTCAAGATATTTTTTACCTTTTTTTGCCATTTTATTTCTCCTCCTATTCAGCTACCAAGATACCCATACTACGTGCAGTACCTTCGATCATACGCATAGCAGCTTCAACTGATGCTGCATTTAAATCTTCCATTTTAAGTTCAGCAATTTCTTGAACTTGAGCTTTAGTTACTGTAGCAACTTTAGTTTTGTTAGGAACTGAAGATCCTTTTTCAATTTTAGCTGCTTTTTTCAGTAATACTGGTGCAGGTGGTGTTTTAGTAACGAAAGTAAATGAACGGTCTTCATATACTGAGATTACTACTGGAATTATTAATCCTGCTTGGTCTTGTGTACGAGCATTGAATTCTTTACAGAATCCCATGATGTTAACACCAGCTTGACCTAACGCTGGACCAACTGGTGGAGCTGGGTTAGCTTTTCCTGCTGGTACTTGTAACTTAACTAATTTTATAACTTTTTTAGCCACGATAAAACCTCCTATTTATTTTTCGTGATGTGGTCATATTTGAACGTTAAAGTATTTTCGTTCTCCCACTCAAACAAGTTGTATTTTTACATACCGTAATATGATAACATATTTAATAGGTTATTTCAAGTAGTAAAATAAATTTTTTATGAATTTTGTCGCACTTTATTTTACAATGGAGATGTATTTTTATTTTTCTACAATGTTATGTCAAAAAAATTGAATATATCGCTATGTTGACATTTTTTTACCATTAGTGTAAAATTTATGTTAGTGATATTTATTCAAATTGAATATTTTATCAACTAATAAAAAGAGAGGGTTGCCAATGTTAGTAGTATACATTGTTGCAACTTTACTTGTTGGGCTTTTATCAGGATATGTCATTGCAAAAAATTCTATACAAAAAAAACTAGTTCAATCTAAACAAGATGCGGAACATATAGTTAATGAAGCAAAAAAAGAAGCTAAATTTATTTCAGAAAAAGAACTTTTGTTAGCAAAAAACGAAGCAAAAGAAATTGTAAATATAGCTAATAAAGAAATAGAATTTAAAAAACAAGACATAAATAAACAAGAAGAAAGACTCATTCAAAAAGAAGCAACATTAGAACGTCAGACAGAGTTAGTAAATAAAAAAGATGAACTAATAAGTGCTAGAGAGCTAAAAATAGAAGAAAAAGTTCAACTATTAGAAGCTAGAAGCAATGAAGTAAATGAGTTGAAAATTCAACAAGAAAAAGAGTTGCAAAGAATTGCAAATCTAACTGAAGAACAAGCTCGTGAAGAAATTATGACCTCATTAGAGGAAGAAATGTCTAAGGAAACAGCTATTTATATTCGTAATAGAGAAATAGAGGCGAAAGATATAGCTGATAGACGTGCAAAAGAATTAATAGTACAGTCAATGCAAAAATTTGCATCTGATGTTGTTAGTGAAACTACAGTTTCGGTAGTTAACTTACCATCTGATGATATGAAAGGTAGAATTATTGGACGTGAAGGACGTAACATTAGAACATTAGAAACCCTTACGGGTGTTGATTTAATAATCGATGATACTCCTGAAGCAGTTATTTTATCTGGATATGACCCTATAAGACGAGAAGTGGCAAAAACAGCTATTCATATGCTTATAGAAGATGGACGTATTCACCCTTCAAAAATAGAGGAAGCTGTCGATAAAGCACGAAGAAATATTGATCAAAATATTCGTGATGTAGGGGAGCAAGCTACTTTTGACCTTGGGATTCATAATATGCATCCGGATCTAATAAAAATACTAGGGAAGATGAAATATAGAACTAGTTATGGTCAAAATGGATTGCAACACTCAATAGAAGTAGCGTATATTTCGGGGGTTATTGCTGGAGAATTAGGTTTAGATGTACAATTAGCTCGTAGAGCTGGGTTGTTACACGATATTGGAAAAGCAGTAGACCATGAAGTAGAAGGGTCACACGTAGAAGTAGGGGTAGCACTAGCTATTAAGTACAAAGAAAACCCTATAGTAATAAATGCGATTGCATCACATCACGGTGACTGTGAAGCGACAAATCCTATTTCTGTTATTGTTGCTACAGCAGATGCTTTATCCGCTTCTAGACCGGGAGCTCGCCGTGAATCGCTAGAAAATTATATTAAGAGATTACAAAAATTAGAAGAAATAGCTAATGAGCATAAGGGAGTGGAAAAAACTTATGCAATTCAAGCAGGTCGTGAAATTCGAGTAATTGTAAATCCAGAAGAAATTGATGATACGAGAGCATATAAAATTGCTAAAGAAGTTAAAAACAAAATTGAAGAAACTATGCAATATCCTGGGAACATTAAAGTAAACGTAATTCGAGAAGTTCGTGCAGTTAAAATTGCAAGATAAATAAAAGCTAGAGAAAATTTCTCTAGCTTTTTTGGTTTGCACTAAGGTTTAAAATGCTAAACTTGGGATTTTTTTCTGTATTCTAATAAAGTATCTATATCGACAAATTCGTATCCTTCTTCTAACAATTTAGGTATTAATTTTAATAATGCTTCGTATGTTCCAGGATATATATCATGAAATAGAACAATAGAATTTGGTTTTATATGTGTTTTTACGTTATGATATATTTTTTTTGAGTTATTTTTAAAGCGCCAATCGTTAGAATCTACATCCCATAAAATCATAGGTAGGTTAGTATGACTTTCGACATAATCGTTAGTATAGCCACCAGGAGGTCTTGCAGTTGTTGGGTCTATACCGATCGCTTTAAATATAGCATCATCGGTAAGTTCTAATTCTTTTCTTAGGGAAGAACTATCCAATGTTTTTAGATTATAATTAGGTAAACCTGGGTGGGTATAAGAATGATTAGCTATAGTGTGACCTGCCAAATAAGTATCTTTTATAACGGTAGGATTATTGTCTACTAGATTACCGATAACATAAAATGTTGCAGGTATATTATATTTGTTAAATAAATCACGTATTTTTATATGGTAGTCATTTAATGGACCATCGTCAAAAGTAATTGCAATTAATTTATTTCCTTTCGGTTTAGGAAATATTTTTCTAACTAATTTTTCTCCTTCGTATAGTGAGGGAAATCCTGTCCCACTTTTAAAAATATTTTTCATCTCGTTTATTTTAATAACGATATTGTTGTCGTTGTTACCTATAATTAAATTTTCATTAGTAAGTTTAAGTTTTGTTTTATCTATAGATTTTAGGTCGGCGTTAGGGAAGTGATCCTGTAATAATAAGTGATTATCTCGTATAATATCAGTATATTCTAATTTTTCTGTTGTACTTAAATTTACTAATATATTTTTTTCGGAGATTAAATTATTTTTTTCTTTAGCGAAATATGATATTTGGGCAATATTGTTAAAGAAAATATCTGAATTAAAATCAATAACTAGATCTTTTTTATTACTAAGTGATGTTAAGAAACTTTCTTGTTCTTCCCTAATAATTTTGTTTATTTCATTATTATTTGAATTAAAATCTGCAAGAATATAATTGTCATTTTTTATAATTTCAAACGAGCCATATTTTTTGTTATCTGCAGTTATATACTCACTAGAAGAATTTTTTTTGTAAAAGTAGTAAGAAGTTGCAAGTATTGTAATTAATGTTATAATCGAAAAAAATAACTTTCTTTTCATAAAAAACGGTTCCTTTAATTAATAATTTCTTAATATTATTATATCTAAATATCATCTTAATTTCTAGATAAAATGTAGAATAAGTATTATAATTAAATTAAATTTAAATAAAACGAGGTTATTATGAAAAGTTTAGTTTTGTGTGAAAAACCATCGGTTGCACGAGATATAGCAAAAAATATAGGAGCTAATCAAAATAAAAATGGTTGCCTAGAAGGAAATAAATATGTCGTTACTTGGGCCTTGGGGCATTTAGTAACGTTACAAACACCAGACAAATACAAAGAGTTTAAAAACATTACTTTAGATTCATTGCCGATGATTCCTAAAATTATGAAAACAGAAATTATTGGAAAAACTTTTAAACAATACAAAGTTATAGAAACTGCATTAAATAGAAAAGATATAAAAGAAATTATTATAGCAACTGATG